>NZ_JAMXRZ010000239.1 GCF_024124375.1 Klenkia sp. PcliD-1-E | reverse complement strand
CCGCCGCGGACGCCGAGGCCGCGGCGGCGGCGACGTCGGCCCGGGTGGCCCACGGCAGGTCGACGGCCCGGCCCCCGGCCAGCGGGGTGGGGTCGAAGGGCACCCAGCCCAGCCCGTCGTAGTAGACCTCGACCCAGGCATGCGCGTCGGCGGTCGTGACGACCCGGCTGCCGTCGGGCTGGCGCTGCCCGGGGGTGTAGCCCAGCACCACCCGGGCGGGGACGCCGGCGGCGCGCACCAGCACGGCCATGGCGCCGGCGTACTGCTCGCAGTAGCCCCGCCGCAGCTGGAGGAAGTCGGCCAGGTCGTCGCCGGTCGTGCCGGGGGCGGTGCTCAGGCTGTAGACGAACCCGTTGGACCGGTCGGTGAGGAAGTCGAACACCGCCCGCACCCGCTGGTCGGGGGTCTGGCCGCCGTCCACCAGCTGCCCGAGCAGGGTGGTCACCCGGGGGTCGAGGTCGGGCAGCGCGGTGTACTCCTGCTGCAGCGGGTCGTCGGCGGCCAGCGGCCGGGCGCCGGCGAGCTCCTCGGCGGTGGGCCGCACCTCCTCGCTCACCACGTCCCAGGTGCGGCCGCTGGTGCGGGCGTCGTCCCGGCCGAACACCGTGCCGCTGGCCGGGTCCAGCCGCCAGTCGCCGCCGTCGACGTCGACCGACTGCAGGTTGGTGAACACCGGCAGGAAGCTGTCGTCGTGCGCCTCGGCGGTGATCTGCGCGCGGACCTCGCGGGTCGGCACGCCGGCCGGCACCGGCACCAGCCCGTCGGCGCCGTCGGTGGGCTCGGCGCCCCCCAGGTTGCCGATGATCCATCCGTCGGAGGTGTACTGGTCCAGCGCGACCACGCGCAGGTAGGCCGGGTCGTCGACGCTGGCGTCCACGCGCAGCAGGTCGACCGGGTCGGGCTGGGTGAGCTGCCCCCGCAGGGCCGCCTGCGGGTCCAGCGAGGTGCCCGTGGTGGACCGGCCGGGGCCCTGCCCGGTGCCCAGGCCGGAGGCGAAGGACCCCTCCGCCAGGGTCGGCACCAGCGCGGGCAGCAGCAGGCCCGCGAGCACGGCCAGCACCCCGGTGCGGACGGCCGGCAGCACCCCGGTGCCGCCGAAGGCGCCCGGGCCCGAGCGCTGCCGCCCGGCCAGTCGCAGCCGCTGGTCGGCCCACAGCAGGGTGGCCAGACCCAGCGCCGGGCCGAGGAACACCAGCAGCGAGACGTCGCCGGTGGTGGTGGCCACCGGCACGCAGCACAGCACCAGCAGGGCCAGCCCGCCCAGCGCCGGCTGCCGACCCCCGACGGCGACGAGGTCCACGACGACGGTCAGCGTGCCGACCAGCAGCACGGTCAGCGCCACCAGCCCGTCGAGCGGGATGGCGGGGGTGACCTGCTCGCGGATCTCGGAGAAGCCCGAGGACAGCACGCCCAGCAGGTCCGCGGTGCTGCCGGGCGTGGGCAGCACCCCCACCAGCAGCCGGTCGGGGGCGAACACCCCGCACAGCACGGCCAGCAGCGCGAGCACCTGCACCACCGGGACGGCGACCTCGCCGGCGACGCTGCCGGTGCGGCCCAGCCGGGCGACCCCGGCCCGCACCAGCGCCCCGGAGCCACTCACCGCGAGGACGGCGAGCAGGACCGGGGCGGCCCAGGTGGGGGCGGCGAACACCGGCGCCATGGCCAGCGAGCCCAGCAGCACCGACACCGCGACCGCGACGGCGGTGCCCCAGCGGCCGGTCACGCCGGCACCGCCCGTCC
>NZ_JAMXRZ010000238.1 GCF_024124375.1 Klenkia sp. PcliD-1-E | reverse complement strand
CCACTGCGGCCCGGGCGGTCCGCAGCGCGGCGCGGGCGTCGCGCAGCCTCTCCTCGGCCTCGCGGCGAGCGGCCCGGTCGGCCTTCGCGGCCCGGGCGGCGTCCAGGTCCACCGGCGGCGGGGGCACCTCGGCGGGGGCGGCGGGACGGCGGGGTGGGCGACCGGTCGTCGTCCGGGTCTCGGTGGGCGCCCCGATCCCGTTGTAGGTCAGCGCTCCGGTGAGCCGGCCGGCCAGCACCACCTCGGCGGCGGCCGGGTCGGCGACGGCGGCCTTGAGCGTCTCCTCCACCTGGACGACGACCGCGTCGCTGACCGGGTGGCCGGCCCGGCGCGCGTGCTTGGCCGCCTCGCGGGCCAGCGCGCGGACCACCTGCCGGCGCTGCTTGTCCAGGGCACGCAGCTGGTCGGGGTCCAGGTCGTCCTGGGCGCGGCGCAGCAGGTCGCCGAGCTCGACGAGCTCGGACACCTGGTCCCCGGCCTCGCGCACCAGCAGGTTCACCGCCCAGGCCGCCAGCGTCGGCTTGCCCAGCTCGCCGATGCGCCGGGCCAGCCCCTTGTCGCTGCGCTTGGCCTGGGCGACCGCGTCCGAGCGCGCGGCGACGAAGTCGCCCGGCAGCTGCGCGTACAGCTCGTCGGCCACCTCGTCGAAGTCCACGCGGACATCTTGGTGGGCGGCCCACCAGGTTTGCCCGGCGCCGCCCCGGCTCATGATCCACACCATGGAGACGGTCCACGGGCACCCGGACGAACCGGGCTTCACCCTCCGCACCGAGGGCCCGCACGACGGGGAGCTGGTCGCGCGGGTGACCGGCACCCTGGACTCCGCGCACGGTCCCGAGTTCCAGGCCGCGCTCGTCGCCGCGCTGCGGGGCACCCCGGAGCGGCTGGTGGTCGACCTCTCGGAGGTCACGTTCTTCGGCTCGGCCGGGGTGACCGCGCTGGTCTGGGTCAGCGAGCACCCCGAGGCCGCCGGCAAGCGGGTCCGGGTGGTCGCCACCAGCCGGATCGTCACCGGCCCGCTGGAGATGACCGGCCTGCTGCTGCGGCTGGACGTGTCGGGCATGCCCGCGGAGTCCGTGCCGCCCGCCGACCCCACCGGCCCCGCCGTCCCCCCGGACTAGCGGACGGCGCGGGCCAGGGCGGCGCAGCAGCGGTCGTGGTCGGCCGTCGTCGCCGCGAGCGGGTCGAGCACCTCGGCCTGGCCGACCGCGGCCACCGCGTCGTCCAGCCGTCGGCGCACCCTCCGGGCCCGTCGGCGCGCCCGGGCGGCCACGAACGGGCGCGCCAGGACGGCGAGCAGCAACCCCGCGAGCAGCCCGCCGACCAGCAGCAGCGTGGGCACCGGGATGCCCTCCACCCGGGGCAGCGGCACCAGGTCGGCGACCTGCAGCCAGCCCAGCACCACCAGCACGAGCAACCACAGCGCACCCACCAGGGCCGCCGCGGTGACCAGCCACTGCAGGCCACCGACCCCGCGCTGCCACAGCGGTGTGCGGTCGGAGCCCAGGTCGGTGCCGGCGACGGCCTGGTCCAGCCGGTCGGCCAGCCGCTCGGTGCTGACCTCGGTCCGACGGCGGAGGTCGTCGGCCCAGACCAGCGGCAGGCCCTCGCCCGCGGCGTCGCGGGCCCGGCGGACGGCGGTGGCCACCCCGGCCTGCTCCACCGCCCCGGCCCCGGGCAGCGAACTCCGGGCCCCGGCCTGCAGGTGCAGCCGGCGCAGCGGGTCCGGCCGCAGCTTGCCCAGCCACCGCACCACCGGCCAGCCGGTGGCCGCGGTGCCGGCCCTGGGCGTCGAGCGCTCCCCCGCCGAGGTCACCGCCGGCACGCCCGCCGCGTCGGACAGCGCGCGGGTCAGCGCGACCCGGTCGGCCCTTCGCGCCCCCGACGACG
>NZ_JAMXRZ010000237.1 GCF_024124375.1 Klenkia sp. PcliD-1-E | reverse complement strand
GCGGGGGGCGGCACGGGCCGGCGCCGGCGGCCGTGCAGCAGGGCCCGGCCCAGCCGCAGCGCCTGCCGGGGCGACAGGTGCGGCAGGTAGGCCTGCGACACCGCACGGGCGATCCGGGGCAGCTCCGCGTTGTCCAGGTGCACCAGCCACAGCGGGCGGTGCTGCGGCTGGAACTTCGCCTTGAACGACAGCAGGGACCGGAAGCCGTACACCGGCTCCATCAGCCGCCCGGTGGCCTCCAGCAGCCTGGCCAGGCCGTCGTCGGCGGTCCCGTCGGGGAAGGCCAGCGGCGCCCCGGAGAGGCTGACGAACTCCGCCCCCTCCGCCTGGAAGGCCAGAGCCGCGGTGCCCACCAGGAACTCCATGGTGCCGGGCGGGCAGCCGGGGCTGCGGCGCATCAGGTCCAGCGTCCAGCCCACCCGGACGCCGTCCCGGGCGGCCGGCAGCCAGCTGGTGATGCCGTGCACGTGGCCGTCGGGGCCGACCGAGAGCAGGCAGCGGACGGCGGGGTCGTCCAGCTCGTCCAGCCCGCCCAGGGTGAACCCCATCTCGGGCAGCCCCTTGCCGGCCAGCCACTCCTCCGAGGACAGCGCGACCTGCTCGCGCAGCGCCAGCGGCGCGTCGGCCCAGGTCACCCAGACCGCCTGCACGCCGTCCCGGGCGGCCCGGTTGATCGCCGTCCGGACGTCCTGCCACTTCTTGCCGCTGTAGGCCAGCGACCCCAGCGGCAGCCACGTCTCGCTGGCCACCTGCAGCCGGCGGGCGCCGGGCAGCGCCTCGGCGACGGCGTCGGTGACGGAGTACCAGCACGGGGTCCAGCCGCGGGCCTGGCACCAGGCGGTGAACTCCGGCACGGCCCGCGCCCGGGCAGCGGGCGGGCCGACCGGGTCACCGGTGGTCAGGGCCACGCCCCCGACGACGCGGAAGGCGACCACGGCCTGCCCGTCGTCGGTGAACCACCAGCGGTTGCCCACCCAGGTGGTCATGAACGACAGGGCCGTGTCGCCGTGCCGGTCCACCAGGGCGCGCGCCCGGGCGGCGTCCCCGCTGGGCACGGCCGGCCGCACGACCACCCAGGCCGAGCCGACGAGCACCGCCCAGCAGGCGACACCGGTCCAGTCGGCCAGCACCCGAGCCGCACCGCGCAGCGGCGCGAGCTGGGGCAGCACCTCGCCCAGCCACCCCGGGGGCAGCATCCGGGCGGGGAGGTCCAGCAGCAGCCGGGTCAGCGTGGGCGGGGTGGCCCACTCCCCGCGCAGCAGCAGGCCCAGGCCGAGGTGCACGACGAGCACGGCGGCCAGCCCGCCACCGGCCAGCGCGGCCCAGCGGCGGGCGGTGCCCGGGGCGGCGGGGACGGCGAAGCGGCTGCGGGTGGCCAGCAGCAGCACCAGCAGAGCCAGCGGTGCGACCAGTGGCGCCCAGACGGCGACCACCGGCAGCCCGGCGCGCGGGGTGCCCAGCACGGTGAGGGCATCGCCCGGCCGGGTCAGCACCGCCACCACGACCGCCCCGCCGACCGCGGTGAGGGCGGCGGTGAACAGCACGGCGCCCACCCAGGCGGCCCGGCGGCCGCGGCGCAGGCCCTCGGCCAGCACCAGCTGCAGCAGCACCGGCAGCGCCGACAGCAGCGTCGGGCCCAGGCCGACCAGGTGGGCGCGGCCGGTCAGCACCCGGCAGTCGGCGGCGTCGCCGGTCGTGTCGCAGACCTGGCGGACCAGACCGCTGTCGGGCGACCCGGCGACGAACAGGTGCGACAGCACCGACCACGGCCCGCTCGACGTGCGGGCCAGCGCGGCCAGCAGCGGCCCGACCGCGGCGGCGGCGACCACGAGCGCCACCAGCGCGCGGGATTCCCGCCGGCTGACCGGGGCGTGCTCGCGGCGGCGGCCGCGTGCCCG
>NZ_JAMXRZ010000236.1 GCF_024124375.1 Klenkia sp. PcliD-1-E | reverse complement strand
GTCGACGGCAGCGAGCTGGCGGCGGTGCGGCTGCTGCTGGCCAGCCTGCCCGCCGACGTCACGGTGGCCTCGACCGAGCCCGAGCAGGCACGTCGTGGCTGAGGTCGCCGCCGTCGGGACCGGGTGGGTGCCGCTGGCCGCGGTGCTGCTGGTGGCCACCACCGCCGTGGTCGCGACCGCCGACGGCGCCCTCCTGGGCCGCCCCGACAGGCCCTGGGCCGAGGCCGCCCGGCTGCTGCGCCAGCAACGCCGGACCACCCTGGCCGCGGACACCCTGCTCGGTCGCGGCGCGGTGCTGCTGGCACCGGTCGTGGCCCTGCTGATGGTGGCGGTGGTGCCCCTGGGCAGCTGGACGGTGGCCGACCTCGGGGTGGGGGTTGTCTGGTTCAACACCCTCGACGTGCTGCTGTGGGCGGTGTTCTGGCTGGCGGGCTGGGGGGCCAACAGCGCGCTGGGGCTGGTGGGTGCCTACCGGTTCCTGGCCCAGGCACTGGCCTACGAGCTGCCGCTGATGTTCGCCCTCGCCGCGCCGGCGCTGGCCGCCGGCAGCCTGCGGCTGGGGGACGTCGTCACCGCGCAGCAGGGCCTGTGGTTCGTGGTGTGGATGCCGGCCGCGTTCGTCGTCTACTGCGTGGGCGTCCTCGGGTTCACCGCCCGCGGCCCCTTCGCCGCGCCGCTGTCCGCCGACGTCGCCGGGGGCCTGGCGGTCGAGCTGTCCGGTGTCGACCGGCTGCTGCTGGACGGCGGGCGCTGGCTGCTGCTGGTGGCCGGCTCGGCGTTCGGGGTGACCGCGTTCCTCGGTGGCGGCGGCGGTCCGCTGCTGCCGGGGTGGGCGTGGGTCCTGGTCAAGACCGTGCTGCTGGCCCTGGCGCTGGCGGCCCTCGCCCGCCGGGCGCCGCTGTGGCGGGCGGAGCGGTTCACCGAGGTGGGCTGGCTGGTGCTGCTCCCGGTGGCACTGGTGCAGCTGTTGGTCGTCGCCGTCGTGGAGGTGGTGTGAGGGTGCTGAGCGGGATCGTGTTCTGGGTGCTGGCCGTGGTCGCGGTCGGCACGGGGGTCGCGGTGTTCCGGACCGACTCGATGGCCCGGGCCAGCTACGCGCTGGCGGTGTCCTTCGCCGCGGTCGGTCTCGCCCTGCTGCTGGTCGACCTGGAGTTCATCGGGGTCATCACGGTGCTGATGATGACCATGGAGATGGCCGTGATGGCGGTCTTCATGGTCATGTTCATGGGGATGAACCCGGCGCTGATGCCGATGAGCATGACCCACGGCACCCGCACCCCGGCGGTGCTGGCGGTGGGCTGCTTCCTGCTGCTGGGGTCGGGTTCGGTGCTGGTCCCCTGGCCCACCCGGCAGGGCACGCCGGCCACCGACCCCACCGCCAGCCTGGGGGTGGCGCTGATGGAGTCGAAGATGCTGGTGATGCTCGCCGTCAGCGCGGTGCTGTTCGCCACCGTGGTGGCGGCACTGTGCCTGGCCGCCGCGCGCACCCGCTACGACCGGTTCGGCGACGACCTGCGGTCCCGCCCGTCGGACCCGGTCCGGGGCGGGGTGGGCAGGTGACCCTGCAGACGGTCCTGCTGGTGGCGTCGGCCCTGTTCAGCGTGGGGCTCTACGGCGCGCTGTCCCAGCAGGTCGTGGTGATGGTGATGATGGGCCTGGAGCTGATGCTCAACGGCGTCGTCCTGGCCGCGGCCGGGTTCTGGTGGTTCCTGTCCCCCTCCCCCGACGGCCAGGTGCTGCTGCTGGTGGTCATCTCCGCGATGACGGTGGAGATGGCGATGGGCTTCGCCGTGGCCACCCTGCTGCACCGCACCTCCGGCACCGACAGCGCGGAGTCGGTCACGGAGCTGCACGGGTGAGCGCCGTCCTGCTCGCCGTCCTGGTCGCCCTGCCGCTGGTGGTGGGCGCACTGCTGTGCCTGCTGCCCGTCCGCCGGCCGGCGCCGGTC
>NZ_JAMXRZ010000235.1 GCF_024124375.1 Klenkia sp. PcliD-1-E | reverse complement strand
AGCGGCCTCCGCGGCCACCTGCTCACGGCTCGCCCCGCCGGCGGCCCCCCCCCCGGCCCCGCCGACGTCCCGGCTGGACCCCGCTGCCGTCCCGGAGCCGACCGCCGTGGCGATCCCGGCCCTGGGCGTGGCGCAGGAGCTGATCGGCCTGGGCGTCGCCGGGGACGGCACGGCCGAGGTGCCGACCGACTTCGACGACGTCGGCTGGTTCACCCCCGGCGGGCGGCCCGGCGCGCGCGGCCCGACGGTGCTCATGGGCCACGTCGACTCCACCGCCGGCCCCGCGGTCTTCTACGACCTGCGTGACCTCGCCCCCGGCGACGTCGTGGAGCTGACCGTGGCCGACGGCTCGACCGCGACGTACACGGTCACCGGCACCGAGCAGGTCGCCAAGGACACCTTCCCCACCGCCGCGGTCTTCGGCGCCACCACGGAGGACGTGCTGCGGCTGATCACCTGCACGGGGGCCTTCGACGCCGGCGCCCGCAGCTACACCGACAACCTGGTCGTGACGGCGGTCCGCAGCGGCTGAGTAGGGTCGCCGCCCGTGGCGGTCGTGCTCTCCATCCAGTCCCACGTGGCCTACGGGCACGTCGGCAACGCCTCGGCGGTCTTCCCGCTGCAGCGGCTGGGCCACGAGGTCTGGCCGGTGCACACGGTGCAGTTCTCCAACCACACCGGCTACGGCTCCTGGACCGGGCGGGTGTTCGACGGCCAGGCCGTCGAGGAGGTCGTCGACGGCATCGGCGCGCGGGGCGTGCTGGGCAGCTGCGACGCCGTGCTGTCGGGCTACCTGGGCTCGGCCGACATCGGGCACGCCGTCGTGGGCACCGTCGCACGGGTCCGGGAGGCCAACCCGTCGGCGGTGTACTGCTGCGACCCGGTGATCGGCGACGTCGGCCGCGGGGTGTTCGTGCGCCCGGGCATCGCGGAGTTCATGCGCGACGTCGCCGTGCCCGCCGCCGACGTCGTCACCCCCAACCACTTCGAGCTCGACCTGCTCACCGGGACGACGACGCGGACGCTGCCCGAGGTCCGCGACGCCGTCGCCGCGCTGCAGTCCACCGGCCCGCGGGTGGTGCTGGTGACCAGCCTGGACGTCGAGGACACCCCCGACGACGCGGTGGACCTGCTCGCCGCCGAGGGCGGGCGGGCGTGGCGGGTGCGCACCCCGGAGCTGGGCCTGTCGGTCAACGGGGCCGGCGACGCGATCGCGGCGCTGTTCCTGGCGCACTGGATGTCCACCGGGTCGGCGGCCGACGCGCTGGGGGCCGCGGCGGCGTCGGTGTTCGGGCTGCTGCGGATGACCGCCGAGGCCGGCAGCCGGGAGATCCTCACCGTCGCCGCGCAGGAGGAGTTCGTCTCCCCCAGCCGGACCTTCGAGGTCGGCGAGGTCTGAGCGGCACGCGAGACCAGGGCACTGGACCCGGGAGGTCGGGTGGGTCACGCTCCCCCGGTGGTCGCAGACGCCCCGAGCCGGACGACGGCCGGCGCCCGCGCCCTGCTGGCCGCCTTCTGCGGGCTGGTCGCGGCCACCCAGGTGCTCTGGCTGACCTTCTCCCCGGTCACCGACGAGTCCGCGCGGGCCCTCGGTGTCGGCACCGGTGCGATCGCCGACCTGGCCGCGGTCAACCCGCTGCTGTTCGTGCTGCTGGCCACCAGCGCCGGCCGGTGGCTGGAGCGCGCGCTGGTGCCCGCCCTGGTGACCGGCGCCGCGCTCACCGCGGTCGGGGCGGTGGTGCGGGCGACCGCGGTGGACCACTACGCCGTCGTGCTCGCCGGGCAGGTCGTGCTGTCCGTGGGCCAGCCGCTGGTGCTGGGCGCCACCACCGTCGTGGCGGTCCGCTACGCCTCCCCCGCCGGGCGCACCGCGGCCATCTCCGCCGCCAGCGCCGCGCAGTTCGTCGGCATCCTGGTCGCCGCGCTGGTGGCCGGCCCCGCGGTGGGCGCGGTCGGCCTGGGCGGCTTCCTGCGGGCCGAGG
>NZ_JAMXRZ010000234.1 GCF_024124375.1 Klenkia sp. PcliD-1-E | reverse complement strand
CAGGAGCGTGAACATCTCCTCGTGCGTGGGGCCGAGCAGGAAGTCGGCTCCCTTGCGGTCCTGCAGCCGGAAGACGTTGTCCCCGTACTCGGTCCAGCGGCCGGTGGCCTCGTAGGGCTCGCGGGGCGGCGTGCCGGGGCGTGCTGCCCCGGCGCGGCAGGCGCCGCCCGGTCGCGGCCACCGAGCCCAGCAGGGCCAGCACGGCGACCGCGCCCAGCGCGAGCGGCAGCGGGGACGCCCCGGCCGCACCACCGCCACCGGCCTCGACACCCCCGGTGGGCACCACGCCCGGGCTGGCCGCGTCCAGCACGGTCTGCACCTGCACGCCGGAGTCGCCGTCCAGCAGCAGCACCGTGTAGGAGGAGCCGCCGTCGAGGTCCACCGGCAGGTCGGTGGGGGACCCCGAGCCACCCGCCACCTGGAGCGTGGTCGGGCCACCCGGCACCGACACGTAGTCGGTGAGGTCGGGGAAGGCGAGGTCGGGGGACAGCGTCGGGCCGTCGGCGAGGCTCACCGAGGCCGGCGACAGGGTCTGGGAGGCGTTGACCACCCGGGCCCGGGCCTGCCCGGCCGGGGGCGGGGTGAGGTCGTCGTCGAGGACCTTCAGCCCGAGCTGGGCGAAGGTGCCCACCCCGGCGACGGTGAAGGCCGTGCCGGGGTCGACGGTGACGGTGGTCGAGAGCACCGGGGCCGACGTCGCGGGGGCGCCGGCGGACCGCATCGAGACGGTGTAGGTGCCGGCGGGCACCGACTGGTAGCCCGACACCGTGCCGTAGCCGACGCCGGTGAGCACGATGCCCGTGTCGGGGCTGGACACCGAGTCGACGTAGACGTCGACCGAGGGCGTGTCCGGGCTGAGGTGGGCCAGCCGCAGCATGCCGGTGTCGGCGGCACCGGCAGGGGTCGTCCCCCCGACGAGCACGGCCACCGCGGCCACCAGGACGATCGAGAGGGCACGCCGGACGGTCACGGGGATCCTCCAGGGTCGCGGCAGGCTACAGCGGGTACACCGTACCGATCCGTCACGTGACCGCCACCCGGTCATCCGGAGGCCTCCGCGACCAGGGCGTCGGGGTCGGGCGCGTACCGGTAGCCCACCCGCAGCCCGTCCGGGACGACGACGACCTCGTCCGGGGAGTAGGGCGGCAGCTGCGCGGCCAGCCAGCCCTCCACCTGCCCGGTGAGCGCGGGGTCGTCGGCCAGCCGGACGCCGCCGACGGAGTCGACGACGGCGTGCCGCACCGGCACCGCGACCTCCCCGGGCACCGCGGGCAGCGCGGAGATGCCGACGCCGTGCTGCGAGGCCACCCCCGCGAGCAGGGTGAGCAACCGCGGGTCGACGTCCCCCGAGAGCAGGGTGCCGGTGGCCTGGCCGGCGTCCGCGGTGGTCGGGTTGGTGAGCAACGCGGCCGACAGCTCGCGGCGCAGCCGGCGCTCCTCGGCGTCGGGGCCCCGGCGCTGCGGGTCGGCGACGACCAGTCCGCTGGCCGCGTCGCCGAAGCGGGCGACCACGAGCCCGGTCATGCCCGGCGGCGCGGCGCCGCGGCTGACCCGGAGACCGCCCTCGCCCAGCGGTACCCCGGCCCGGGCGAGCTCCTGCGCGAGCAGCCCGTCGGCCGCCACCGGAGTGCCGGGGGGCACCTCGGCACGCAACCAGGCGACGAGGTCGGCCCGGTCCCGCGCACCGAAGTCGTCGGCTGGCCCGGTGCGCACCAGCACCGTCGCGGCGACCAGGGCCGCCACCAGACCCGCGGCGCCCACCCCGAGCAGCACCGGCCGGGCCCGACGGAGTGCGGGTGCCGCCAGCAGCCCCTGCACCAGGGCCCCGGCCAGCAGCGCACCCACCGGCAGGCAGACCACCAGCGCGGCGAACCGGCCGGGCGGGACCACCGCGGCGAGCACCGTGGCGGCCAGCGCGGCCGCCGGGGCGACGTCCTCGCGGCCGGCGCCCGCCAGCATCTCGCCGGCCAGCGCCGGGGTCAGCCCGACCAGGTCGGCCGGTCCGCCCCCCGCC
>NZ_JAMXRZ010000233.1 GCF_024124375.1 Klenkia sp. PcliD-1-E | reverse complement strand
GCCGGTGCCACGCTGGCCGGCCCCGCCGGCGCCGCCGTCGCCGGCCCGCTCGGCGCCGCGCTGGCCGTGCTGCCCGACGACCTCGGCGAACGGGTGATGCTCGGCGACTGCGGCGCCAACGCCCTGGGCGCCGTCCTCGGCCTGCGGCTGGCCGCCGTCCGCTCCCGCGGCACCCGGGCCACCGCCCTCGGGGTGGTCACCGCGCTCACCCTGGCCAGCGAGAAGGTCAGCTTCACCCGCGTCATCGAGGCCACCCCCGGCCTGCGCCAGCTCGACCGGCTCGGCCGGCGCCCCGCCTGAGGTGACCCGGCAGCAGGCCGTGCGGGGGGTCGCCGGGGCCGCCGCGCTCATCGCGGTGCTGACCGTGCTGTCCCGGGTCGCGGGGTTCGGCCGCACGGTGGTGTTCACCAACACCGTCGGGGCCGGCAGCACCGCCGACACCTACCTCGCGGCCAACAACGTGCCCAACATCGTCTTCGAGGTGGTCGCCGGCGGCGCGCTGGCCAGCCTCGTGGTGCCGATGCTGGCCGGGGGCATCGCAGCCGGGGACCGGGAGCAGGTGCGGGAGACGGCCTCGGCGCTGCTGGGGTGGACGCTGGTCGTGCTCGTGCCGCTGGCCGCACTGCTCGCGCTGGCCGCCCGGCCGATCGCCGAGGCCCTGCTCGGCGCGGGCGCCGCCGACCCGGCGAAGGCCGAGCTCGCCGCCCGGTTCCTGCTGGTGTTCGCCCCCCAGGTGGTGCTCTACGGCATCGGCATCGTGCTCACCGGCGTCCTGCAGGCCCACCGCCGGTTCGCCGGCCCCGCCCTGGCCCCGCTGCTGTCCTCGGTGGTGGTGGCCGGCGCCTACCTCACCTTCGCGGTCATCGGCGGCGGCCGGGCGGTCGAGGACCTGTCCCGGCCGGCGGAGCTGGTGCTCGGCATCGGTACCACGCTCGGCGTCGTCGCGCTGGCCGGCTGCCTGCTGGTCCCGCTGCGCGGGCTGCGGCTGGGGCTGCGTCCTCGGCTGCGGTTCCCTGTCGGTGCCGCACCCCGGGTGCGCCGGCTCGCCCTGGCCGGCGTGCTCACCCTGCTCGGGCAGCAGCTGGTCGCCGTCGTCGCCATCCGGCTGGCCAACGCCGGCGGGGTGCCCGACGGCTCGCAGACCGTCTACTTCGCCGGCATGACCCTGTTCCTGCTGCCGTGGGCCGCGCTCGCCGTCCCGCTGGCCACGTCGGCCTACCCCGGGCTGTCCGAGCGGGCCGCGCAGGGCGACGTCGCCGGGTTCGCCCGGCTGCTGGCCCCGGTCACCGCGCTCGTGGTCACGCTGTCCGCGGTGGCCGTCGCCGTCCTGGTCGCCGTCGCCGGCCCGGTGGCCCGGGTCTTCTTCGCCACCGACCGGGACGCCGCGGCGCTGCTCGCCCCCACCGTGGTGGCCTTCGTGCCCGGCCTGCTGGGCTACGGCTTGGTCGCGGTGCTCAGCCGCGCGCTGTACGCCCGCGGGCTGTGGCGGTCCCCGACGGTGTGCGTCGCGGGTGGCTGGCTGGTCGCGGTCGCCGCGGACCTCGTGCTCGCCGGCCTGCTGCCCGCCGACGACCGCGCCGTCGCCCTCGCCCTCGGCCACACCGTCGGCACCACCGTCGCCGGGGCCGGCCTGCTGCTCGTCACCGCCCGCGTCGCCGGGCCCGGCTCGCTGGCCGGCCTGGGGCGCCTGGGCGTCCCGGCGCTGGTCGGTGCGGGGGCCGGGGGAGCGGCCGGGGTGCTCGTCGCCCGGGCCCTGGGTGCCGATCCGGTGCCCCCCGGCGGGGTGCTCGCCGCCGTCGGCACCGGGGCGCTGGCCGGCGTCGCCGTCCTGGTGGTGGCCGCAGCGGTCATCATGGGAACCGCCCGCGGACCCCTGCGCGCCGCCCTCGCGGGCCTGCGAGGCCGCCGGACCACCCCGGACGACGGCCCGGGGCCGCGGGCGCAGCGGGGCAGCGACCAGCACAGGACGGCGGAGGAGGCCCGGTGAGCGCGGTGGACGGGGAGCTGGCGGGCCGGCGGGTC
>NZ_JAMXRZ010000232.1 GCF_024124375.1 Klenkia sp. PcliD-1-E | reverse complement strand
CCTGCCCGTCGAGGTCCTCGCCGCGGTCCCCGTGCCGTCGGTCTCCGCCCGGGTCGCCGCGGCGCTGGGGACGCCGTCGGTCGCCGAGGCCGCCGCCCTCGCCGAGGGCGGCACGCTGCTGGTGCCCAAGACCGTCCGCGGCCCGGTGACCGTCGCCGTCGCCGTCGCGGCACCGTGACGACGGACCTGCACCACCACGGGGACGTCGAGGCCACCCCCGGCCTGGTCGACCTCGCGGTCAACGTGCGCGCCGGCGCTCCCCCGGCCTGGCTGCGCGACGTGCTGCGCGCCGCGCTCGACGACTGCGCCGCCTACCCCGACCCCACCCGCGCCCGGGCCGCCGTCGCCGCCGCGCACGGCCGGCCGGTCGAGGAGGTGCTGCTCACCGCCGGCGCGGCCGAGACGTTCACCCTGGTCGCCCGGGCCCTCCGGCCGGCGCACGCGGTCGTGGTCCACCCCTCCTTCACCGAGCCCGAGGCCGCGCTGCGCGCGCACGGCCACCGGGTGCACCGGCACCTGCTCGCGCCGCCGTCCTACCGGCTCACCGCGCCGCCTGCGGACGCCGACCTGGTGGTGCTGGGCAACCCGACCAACCCCACCTCGGTGCTGCACCCCGCCGCCGACGTCGCCGCGCTGTGCCGGCCCGGCCGCACCGTGCTGCTCGACGAGGCCTTCGCCGACACCGACCCCGGCGAGCCGCAGTCGCTGGCGCACCGCCGCGACCTGCCGGGCCTGCTGGTGGTGCGCAGCCTGACCAAGACCTGGGGGCTGGCGGGGCTTCGGGTCGGCTACGCCCTCGGCCCGGCCGACCTGGTCGCGGCGCTGGCCGCCGTCCAGCCGCACTGGCCGGTCTCCACGCCCGCGCTCGCCGCGCTGGAGGCCTGCGCCGGCGCGGACACCGCCCCCTGGGCGCGCGAGCTCGCCGACCAGCGGCAGGCACTGCTCGACCTGCTCCCGCCCGGGGTCACCCCCGTGGGCACCCCGGCGTCGGCGTTCGTGCTGCTGCGGGTGCCCGGCGCCGAGCGGGTCCGGCTGGCCCTCCGCGACGCCGGGTTCGCCGTCCGGCGCGGTGACACCTTCCCCGGGCTGGACCCCGACCACCTGCGGGTCGCCGTCCGCGACCCCGACACGTCCGCCGCCTTCGCGGCGGCCCTGGCTGCGATCCTGGAGCGACCATGACCCTGCTGGACCGGACCCTCGCCGCGATCACCCCGCGCGACCCCGCCGCCGAGCGCGCCGCCCGCGAGCGGCTGGACCGGATGACCAAGCCGCCGGGCTCCCTCGGCGTGCTGGAGGACGTCGCAGCACAGCTGGCCGGCACCGCCGGGATCTGCCCGCCCCCGCTGCCGGTGCCCGCCGCGGTCGCGGTGTTCGCCGGCGACCACGGCGTGCACGCCCAGGGCGTCACCCCGTGGCCGCAGGAGGTCACCGCGCAGATGGTGGCCAACTTCGCCGCCGGCGGGGCCGTGGTGAACGCGTTCGCGGCGTCGCTGGGGGCCGACGTCGTCGTGGTCGACGTGGGCGTCGCGTCGCCGTCGGCACCGGCCCCGGGGTTCCTCGACCGCAACGTCCGCCGCGGCACCGCCGACCTCGCCGAGGGGCCGGCCATGACCGTCGGGGAGGCCCGGCGGGCCGTCGAGGTCGGCATCGAGGTCGCCACCGCCCTCGCCGCCGACCACGGCTGCCTGGTCACCGGCGACATGGGCATCACCAACACCACCGCCTCGGCCGCCCTGGTCTGCGCGTTCACCGGCGCGGCCCCCGCCGAGGCCACCGGGCGGGGCACCGGCGTGGACGACCCCACCCTGGCCCGCAAGGTCGCCGTCGTCGAGCGCGCGGTGGCCCGGGTCGAGGGCGTCCGGGACCCGCTGGCGGTGCTGGCCGAGGTCGGCGGCCTCGAGCACGCCGCGCTCGCCGGCTTCGTGCTGGGTGCGGCCGCCGCGCGGGTCCCCGTCGTGCTGGACGGCGTCATCGCCGGGTCGGCCGCCCTGGTCGCCGCCGCCCCCGACCTCGAGGCCGTCACCGCCGCGGCGGAGG
>NZ_JAMXRZ010000231.1 GCF_024124375.1 Klenkia sp. PcliD-1-E | reverse complement strand
CGGCCGGCGCGGTCGGGGCGCGGTGGGCCAACCGGGACGCCCGGCGCAGCGAGGACGCCCTGCGTGCCCGGCTGCTGGACCGGCTGACCCGCTCCCCGGCCGCCGTGGACGCCGCGGGCGGCACCGGGCCGGCCGCCGTGCTGGTCACCACCCGGCTGCACGACCTCGCCCCCGCGCTCGCCGGGTACCTGCCGGCGTTCGCGCAGACGCTCGTCGTCCCGCCGGTGGTGCTGCTGGTGCTGGCCGGGACCGACCTGCTCTCGGCGGTGCTCGTCGCGCTGACCCTGCCGCTGGTGCCGGTGTTCATGGTGCTGGTCGGGAAGTACACGGCCGACCGCACCGCCGACGCCGCCCGCGCGCTGGACCGGATCGCCGCGCACGTGGCCGAGCTGGTCCGCGGGCTGCCGGTGCTCACCGGGCTCGGCCGGGCGGCCGAGCAGACCGCTGCCCTCGCCGAGCTCGGGGACCGCCACCGCCGGACGACGACGGCCACGCTGCGGCTGGCCTTCCTCTCCGCGCTGGTGCTGGAGCTGATCGCGACGCTGTCGGTGGCGCTGGTCGCGGTGACCGTGGGTCTCCGGCTGGTCGAGGGCCACCTCGGCCTGGCAGTCGGGCTGACCGCGCTGCTGCTGGCCCCCGAGGCGTTCGCGCCGCTGCGGGCGCTGGGTGCGGCCTACCACGCCAACGCCGACGCCGGTCAGGCCGCGGCCGAGGCCCGCGCCGTCCTGGCCGCCCCCGACCCTGCTCCCCGCCCGGGCGACCCGGCCGACGACCCGCGCGGCGCCGCTGTCGAGGTCGCGGACCTGTCCGTGCAGCACCCCGGCCGCGCCGTGCCCGCGCTGTCGGCCACCACCCTGCAGGTCCGGCCCGGTGAGGTGGTGGCGCTGACCGGGCCGTCGGGGTCCGGGAAGTCCACGCTGCTGGCCGCCCTCGCCGGCACGCTGCCCACCACCGCCGAGGTCGCCGGGGCCGTGACCGGCCTGCCCGAGCGCGTCGCCGTCGCCCCGCAGCACCCGCGCACCACCGCCGACACGGTCGCCGACGAGCTGCGGCTGCACGCCGCCGTCGACGACGCCGACCCGCTGGACGCCGTCGTCGCCGAGGGCCTGGTGGTCGACGCACTGGCCCGGGTGGGCGCCGCGGACCTCGCCGGACGACGGTGCACCACCCTCTCGCCCGGGGAGCTGCAGCGGGTGGCGCTGGCCCGCGCGCTGGTCCGGGTGCACCGGGGTGCGGCGCTGCTGCTGCTCGACGAACCCACCGCGCACCTCGACGACGCCGCCACCGCCCGGGTGGCCGCCGTGCTGGCCGACCTGCGGGGCACCGTCAGCGTCGTGCTGGTCACCCACGACCCGGCGCTGGCGGCGCTGGCCGACCGGTCGGTGGCGCTCGCCGCCCCGCCCGCCCCAGGTATCGGAAGCTCCACCCCCGTCCAGCGCCCCGCCGGAGGGGGTAGAGCTTCCGATACCGGGGAGGCGCGGGCGGTCGAGGAGCAGCCCTGGCCGCGAACCGCCTTCGCGCGTGCCGTGGGTGCCGGCACCGTCACCGCGCTGGCGGGGGTCGCGCTGACCGGGCTGTCGGGCTGGCTGGTGCTGCGGGCCGCCGAGATGCCGCCGGTGCTCACCCTGCTCGTGGCCATCGTCGGCGTCCGCGGGTTCGGCCTGCTGCGCGCGATCGCCCGGTGGGCGGAGCGGCTGGCCGCGCACGACGCCGCGCTGCGGTTGGCCGCCGGCACCCGGGTGCGGGTCTGGCGGGCGCTGGCCCGGCAGGGGCTGGCCGCCAACCGCACCCCGGGCGCGGCGCTGGCCCGCGCGGTCGGCGACGTCGGCCTGCTGCAGGACCTCTCGGTCCGGGTGGTCACCCCGCCGGTGGTGGCCGCGGCGACCGCGCTCGGCGCCTGCGGGCTGCTGGCCCTGCTCTCTCCGCTCGCCGCGGGCGGCGTGCTCCTCGTGCTGCTGCTGACCGCGGCGGTGGTCGCCCTGCTGCACCGGCGGGTGGACGCCGAGGCCGCGCGCACCGAGGCCGACCTGCGGGTCCGGGAGCTGCAGGAGGCAGCCGGCATCCTGGAGGGCGCGGTGGACCTGCGGGCGCACGGGCTGGCCACCACCGCGGGCTCCCGGGTACAGGCACTGGCCGCAGCGCAGCGCACCGCGGCCGCCGGCGCGGTCCGGGCG
>NZ_JAMXRZ010000230.1 GCF_024124375.1 Klenkia sp. PcliD-1-E | reverse complement strand
CGGCGGCCGGCGGGTCGGTGCAGCGCTTCGACGCCGCCGACCTGCGCCGCCGCGCCCACGACGCCAAGGAGGCGCTGAGGGCACTGGCCGAGAAGCACGTGCCGCCCCCGCAGGAGCCCCGGCCGAGGTTCCGGTTCAAGCGGCGCTGGGTCGTCGTCCCCGTGCTGGTCCTGCTGCTGGTCGTCGTCGGGCTGGTCGCCGGCCTGGTCTGGCTGGTCGGCGAGGGCGGCCAGCTGCTGGGCGGTTGACCGGTCCGCGCCCCCGGGTAGCCCCCCGGCCATGCGCACCGACGAACTGCTCGCCGCCGCCTTCGACAACATCGCCGGCGTGGTCGACGCCGCCGTGGACGGCCTGACCCCCGACCAGCTGGCCCAGGCGCCGGAGCCGGGGGCGAACACCATCGCCTGGCTGGTCTGGCACCTCACCCGCATCCAGGACGACCACGTCGCCGACGTCGCCGGGTCCGAGCAGGTCTGGACGGCGGACGGCTGGGCGCGCCGCTTCGACCTGCCCTTCGACGACGCCGAGCACGGCTACGGCATGGACCCCGACGACGTCGCGAAGGTCCGTGCGGACGCCGAGCTCCTCGCCGGCTACCACCACGCCGTGCACGGCCGGACGAAGGAGTACCTGGCCACGCTCTCCGACGCCGACCTGGACCGGGTCGTGGACACGAACTGGGACCCGCCGGTGACCCTCGGCACCCGGCTGGTCAGCGTGGTGACCGACGACCTGCAGCACGCGGGGCAGGCGGCCTACGCCCGTGGTCTGCTCGGGGCGTGACCGCCGAGAAGGTGGACCTGAAGGACGACGACGCCTACCGCGCGCACCGCGGTGAGTGGCGGATGGTCGACCTCGGGCCCCGGCAGTACCTCGCGGTGGACGGGCGGGGCGACCCGAACGGCGAGGCGTTCGCACCCGCCGTCGAGTCGCTCTACCCGGTGGCCTACGCGCTGAAGTTCGCGTCCAAGGACGCCGGCCGCGACTACGTGGTCCCGCCGCTGGAGGGCCTGTGGTGGGCGCAGGACCTCGACGCCTTCACCCGTCGCCGGGACAAGGCGGTGTGGGAGTGGACCCTGCTGCTCGCCGTCCCCGGTTGGCTGGGCGGGGACGAGGTCGCCGCTGCGCTCGAGCGCACCCGGCCGAAGGCGCCGCCGCGGCTGGACGACGTCCGGCTGCAGACGCTGGCCGAGGGCCGCTGCCTGCAGACCCTGCACGTCGGACCGTTCGACGACGAGGGCCCGGTGCTGCGCCGGCTGCACACCGAGGTGCTGCCCGGCGCCGGGTTCGCGCCGACCGGCAAGCACCACGAGGTCTACCTGACCGACCCGCGGCGCACCGCGCCGGAGAAGCAGCGCACGATCCTCCGCCAGCCGATCAGCTGACCGCCCGTGCCGCCAGCTCGGTGAGCAGACGGGCCGGCTCGGCGAGGCAGACGGCGACGTCGGGCTCGAGGTCCACCAGCCCGTGCGCGGCCGCGAACCCGGCCGCGTCGAGTTCCGCGGGCCCCAGCCGGACGACACCCGCCAGGCCGACGCAGCGCACCCCGGCGGCCGCGGCCCGGCGCGCGACGACGGCCGGCGCCTTGCCCGACAGGGTCTGCTCGTCCAGCGCGCCCTCACCGGTCAGGCACAGGTCGGCACCGGCCAGCGCGGCGTCCAGCCCGACCAGGTCGCAGACCAGGTCCGCACCCGAGGTGATCCGGGCGCCCAGCAGCGCCAGCGCCCCGGCCGCCGTGCCGCCCGCTCCCCCGGCGCCCGGCACGGCGTCGACCTCCACCCCGAGGTCGCGGCGGACGACGGCGGCGAACCGGGCCAGCGCGGCGTCCAGCAGCGCCACGTCGTCGGGGCCGGCGCCCTTCTGCGGGCCGAACACCTCTGCGGCACCGCGCGGCCCGGTGAGCGGGTTGTCCACGTCGGTGGCCACGACGACCTCGGCACCGGCCAGCCGGGGGTCCAGGCCCGAGGCGTCGATGCGGTCCAGCCCGGCGAGCGCCGCCCCGCCCGGCGCGAGCTGGGTCCCGGACGAGGAGAGGAACCGGACACCGAGCGCGGCGAGCATCCCGGTGCCGCCGTCGGTGGTGGCGCTGCCGCCGATGCCGACGACCAGCCGGCGGGCCCCGGCTCCCAACGCCGCCGCGAGCAGCTCGCCGACGCCGCGGGTGGTCGCGGTCAGCGGAGCCGGCGGCGCCAGGTGCAGGCCGGCCGCGGTGGCCAGCTCGACCAGCGCGGTGCC
>NZ_JAMXRZ010000022.1 GCF_024124375.1 Klenkia sp. PcliD-1-E | reverse complement strand
CCGCGACCGGCACGGCCGGTGCCGTGACCTGCTCCGCGGGCGCGGTGACCTGCTGCGTGACCCCGCCGAGCAGCGAGGTGGCGGGCTCCTGCGCGGAGGCGGCGGCCTGGCCGGCCAGCCAGAGGCCGGTGCCCATCCCCGCGACCGCGAGCGTGCGGAGCGCGAGCCGCGCCGGGCGCGCGGGGCGGCGGGATGCGGACATCCGGCTCACCTCCACGCACGATCATCGGGCGACTACGACCAGTGAACCGGACGAAGCCGTCTCGCGGAGGCCGAGACGGGTCGCCCGATGGGTGGAAATGCGGACCGGACGGTCACGTACCGTCATCCGTCCGAGGGAGTGGGGTTCCGGCGGGTGAGCAGCGCGGCGGTTGCCGACAGCGCCAGCACCAGGACGGCGAGCGCGGCCGCCGCCGTGGTCAGCGAGGACGCGGTGGCGATCTCCCCGACCCCGACCACCGGCACGGTGATGCCCAGGTAGGCGACCACGAAGAAGCTCGAGGTCACCGCCGCCCGCTCCTCCTCCGAGGCCAGCCCGCCCACCCGCGCGACGGCCGACTGGAAGGAGAACCCCACGCCCGCACCGCCGACCACCGCGGCGAGCAGGAACAGCGGGAGCGACCCGGCGGCCAGCGCCCCGACCACCGTCGCCGTGCCCGCGGGCAGCAGGACCGCCCCGACCAGCGCGGCCCGGTCGGGCTCCCAGCGCTGCACCAGCAACTGGCAGACCACGGCGGCCGCGAACATCACCGCCACCGACAACCCGACCAGCTGCGGACCCGGGTCGCCGAGCTCCTGCCCGAGGAAGGACGACGTCAGCGACGTGAACAGGCCCAGCACGGCGAAGGCGGCGAACCCGCCCACCGCGGCCGCGACGAACCGGGCCCGGGTCCCGTGCGGCACGGACAGCCGCTGCGGCCGGACCGCGCCGGCCAGGCCGCCGGTGCGCGGCCGGGTCTCGGGCACCCGGCCCAGCGCCGTCGCCGGCAGCAGCAGCACGAGGAACGCCAGGTAGGGCGCGACGGTGGGCCCGGGCAGGTGCTGCGCGACCACCCCGGACACCACCGGACCCAGGCCGAGGCCACCCATGTTGGCCACCGTCGCCAGCGTGGTCGCCGTCCGGCGGTCGGGGTGCAGCTCGGTGATGGCCGCCGTCGCCGTCCCGGTGGTCAGCCCGACCGACAGCCCCGAGAGCACCCGGGCGACCAGCAGCCCCAGCAGCGTCGGGGCGAGCAGGAAGACCAGCGTGGAGGCCACCGCGATCCCCACCGCCAGGGCCAGCACCGGCCGGCGGCCCACCCGGTCCGACAGCCCGCCACCCAGCAGCAGCGCGGTCAGGGTGCCGACCGCGTAGGCGGCGAACACCACGGTCACCTGCAGCTCGGACAGCTCCAGCGACCGCACGTAGAACGGGTAGAGCGGAGCGGGCACCGTGCCGCCCAGCATGACCACGGTGAAGACCCACACGACCAGCCCGACCGCACCGCGTCCCCGCACGGGCCGACGCTAGACCGGGGAAGCGACCGCGGCCGGGCGGGGTTGGCACCGGGCATGACGACCCCGCGCACGACGACGGCCATCGCCTCCCTGCGACCGGGGGACGTCGACGCCCCCGACTCGTTCGCCACCGTGGAGCTGGAGCTGCCGCCGTTGGGCCCGCACGACCTGCTGGTCGACGTCCGGGCGGTGTCGGTGAACCCGGTCGACGGCAAGGTGCGCTCCTCCTTCGACCCCGCGGAGGCGCCGAAGGTGCTCGGCTTCGACGCCGCGGGCACGGTCACCGCGGTGGGGGAGGCCGTGACCCGGTTCGCCTTCGGCGACGACGTCTACTACGCCGGCTCCATCGCCCGGCCCGGGACGAACGCGCAGCTGCACGTGGTCGACGAGCGGGTGGTGGGCCCGAAGCCGGCCAGCCTGTCCTTCGCCGACGCCGCCGCGCTGCCGCTGACCACCATCACCGCCTGGGAGACCCTGTTCGACCGGCTCGGCCTGGACGCCGACAGCACCGGCACGATCCTGGTCGTCGGCGGCGCGGGTGGCGTCGGGTCGATGGTCGCCCAGCTGGCCCGGGCGCTGACCCGGCTGACCGTGGTCGCCACCGGCGCCCGGCCGGAGTCGGTGGCGTGGGCCCGCGACATGGGTGCGCACCACGTGGTCGACCACCACGACCTGGTGGCCGCCGTCCGCGCCGTGGCCCCGGGCGGCGTCGACCACGTCTTCTCCGCCTTCTCCGAGGGCAACGTCGAGGCCTACGCGCAGCTGCTGCCGGTGCACGGCGAGGTGGTGGCCATCGACGACCCGGTCGGGCTGGACCTGCTGCCGCTGAAGCCCAAGGCGCAGACCTGGCACTGGGAGTTCATGTTCGCCCGCCCGCTGCACCTGCCCGAGGACGCCCACCAGCACGAGCTGCTCACCGAGGTCGCCCGCCTGGTCGACGCCGGCCGGCTGCGGACGACGGCGACCACCCGCCTGCAGGGCATCACCGAGGCCAACCTCCGCGAGGCCCACCGACAGGTGGACGCCGGCGGCGTCGTCGGCAAGGTCGTGCTCGAGCGCGGGTGACCCGCCCCCGGGTATCGGAAGCTCCACCCCGGCCGACGCACCGGCTGACGGGGGTAGAGCTTCCGATACCCCGGGGGGCCGGAGCTCGTCCGCCGTGCGGGGGCGCTACGCGGGGAAGGGGTTCCTCGCCAGGCCGAGCTGGCTGACGCCGAGGTAGCCCGAGCGGAAGCCGGCCTCGCAGTAGGCGAGGTAGAACTCCCACATCCGGCGGAACGTGCCGTCGAAGGCGCCGTCCAGCGTGGGCCAGGCGGCCAGGAACCGGTCCCGCCACAGGTGCAGGGTCTGCGCGTAGTGCGGGCCCAGGTCGCGGCGCTCGACCACCGACAGGCTGGTGTGGGCAGCCAGGTTGTCCTCGATGGAGCGGATCGAGGGGATGATGCCGCCCGGGAACACGTACTTGTGGATCCACGTGTAGCTGCGGCGGGTGGCCATCATCCGGTCGTGCGGCATGGTGATCGACTGCAGCCCGACCCGGCCGCCGGGGGCCAGCAGGGTGTCCAGCGCGGTGAAGTAGGTCGCCCAGAACTTCTCGCCCACCGCCTCGATCATCTCGACCGAGACGACCGCGTCGTACCGGCCGCGGGCGTCGCGGTAGTCGCACAGCTGGACGTCGACCAGGTGGTCCACCCCGGCCTCGGCAGCCCGGGAGCGGGCCAGCGCCTGCTGCTCGGTCGACAGGGTCAGCGTGGTCACCCGGGCACCGCGCTGCGCGGCCCGGATCGCCAGCCCGCCCCAGCCCGACCCGATCTCCAGCACGTGCATGCCCTCGCCCACCCGGGCGAGGTCCAGCACGCCGTCGATCTTGCGCCGCTGGGCGTCCTCGAAGGAGTCGCCGGGCTCGAACCAGGCCGAGGAGTAGCTCATCGTTTCGTCGAGGAAGGCCTCGAACAGCTGGTTGGACAGGTCGTAGTGCCGGCTGATGTTGTGCCGGCTGTTCTCCTTGGTGTTCTCCTCGCCGATCGGCTGGGTGCGCTCGACGAGGTGGCGCAGCCGCTGGAACGCCGGGTGGACGAGGGAGGACATCCGGGCGGCGAACGGGGTGAGCAGGTCGGCCAGGTCGGTGCCGGGCCCCGTCGTCCAGTCGCCGGTCATGTAGGCCTCGCCGAAGCCGATCTTGGCGTCGGCACCCAGGCGGTGGAAGAAGGCGTCCGGGCGGACCAGGGTCATGGTCGGGGCCTGCCGGTCGCCGGCGCCGAGCACCGTGCCGTCGGGGAGCACGGCGCGCACGGGCAGCGTCGACACCGCGTGCCGGAACAGCCGCTCGGCCACCGCAGCGCGCAGCGGGGACCGGGGCGCGGTCGCCAGCCCGGGCCAGTGCGCCTCGTCGGGACGGGGCACGGGGAAGCGGGCGTCCTCGTGGCGTCCGGGGTTGTGGTGCACCGTGGTCATGACCTGTCCTCGTTCGCGTGCGGGGTGAGCTGCCGGGGGGTGTTCGTACCGACCCCTGCCGGCGGATCGTGCGTCGGCCGGGGCACGACCGGCAACCGGCGCGCCCACAGCCGGATGCCCTGCCACCGGATGAGCGTGGCCACCCACAGGCTCATGAGCGGCCAGCGCAGGATCGTACGGACGACGGCGCCGGTGCCCGCCGCGCGTGCCCGCCCCCGCAGGGTGGCCACGAACGGGGTCCGGCCGCCGACCTGCAGCGCCATCGTCACGTGCAGCTGCTCGCCGGGGCCGGTGAACCGCATGAGGTAGCGGCCGTCGACGGTGTTGAACGGCGAGACGTAGAAGTCCTTCTCCGCCTCGGCGCGGCCGGCGTCGTCGGGGTGCAGCAGGTAGGCGTGCCGCTCCCCGTAGGTGTTGTGCACCTCGGCGACGATGCAGGCCAGCGATCCGTCGGCCCGGTAGCACCAGTGCGTGGACAGCGGGTTGAACACGTGCGGCCCGCTGCGCGCGTTGGCCATCATCACCACGCGGTCGACGTCGGCCACCCCGTGCAGCGCGGTGAACCGGACCACGTTGGCCTTGATCGTCGACGCCGGGTCGCCGAGGTGGTCGGCGGCGTCGAACCGGGCCGCCCACCGCAGCCCGCGCGGCAGCCGCGGCAGGTCGTCGAGGTCGACCAGCCACAGGTAGCCGCCGTACTCGAAGCCGTTCTCGAGCGGGTACGTGCGGCGGTGCCCCACCCGGACGTCGTAGAGCGCCGGCAGCGTCGTCGGCGTCCAGTCGACGGCCGGGCTCACCATCCGCTGCCCAGGGACTGCGCCGCGCGGACGCCGGAGGCGCAGCCGTCCTCGTGGAAGCCCCAGCCGTGGTAGGCGCCGGCGAACGCCGTCCGGCCGGTGTTGAGCTCCGGGAGCCGGCGCTGGGCGGCGACCGAGGTGGGGGTGTACTCGGGGTGGTCGTAGACCATCCGGCGCAGCACGGTCGAGGGGTCGACCCGGTCGGTGGCGTTGAGCGAGACCAGGTAGTCCACCGGCTCGTCGACGTCGTGCAGCTTGTTCATCCAGTAGGTGACCTGGACGGCGTCGGTGTCGACGGCGCAGCCGGGCATGCGGTAGTTCCAGGAGGCACGGGCCTGGGCCGCCCTCGGCATGATCGAGGCGTCGGTGTGCAGCAGCGTCTCGTTGCGGGAGTAGCTGAACGCGCCCAGCACCTCGCGCTCGGCGTCGGTGGGGTCGGCGAGCAGCTGGAGTGCCTGGTCGGGGTGGGTGGCGACCACGACGACGTCCGCGGCGTGCCGCTCACCGTCGGCGTCGAGGAGCTCCACGCCGTCCACGTGCCGGGTGAGCGCGGTGATGCCGGTGCCGGTCTGCACGCCGGTGAGGCCCTTCGCGGCCTTCTCCACGTAGGCGCGGGAGCCGCCGGTGACCGTGCGCCACTGCGGGGACCCGCTCACCGAGAGCATCCCGTGGTGGGCGAGGAACCGGAACAGGTACAGCGCGGGGTACTGCAGCGACGTGCCGGTGCCCGAGGACCACACGCAGGACACCACCGGGACCATGAAGTGCCGGACGAAGTAGTCCGAGTACCCCCCCAGGGCCAGGAACGCCCCCAGGGTCAGCCCGTCGAACTCGGTGCTGCCGCCGTCCCGCTGGTCACCGCCGGCGAGGTCCACCAGCCGCTGGGCCTGGCGGTGGAACTTCTTCACCTCGACCAGCATCCGCAGGTAGGCCGGGTTGGCCAGCTGCCTGCGCTGGGCGAACACGCCGGGCAGCCCGCGGGCGCCGGCGTACTCCAGCCCGCAGCCCTCGCAGACGATCGACATGCTCATCTCGGTGGGCTGGGTGGCCACGCCGAGCTCGCGGAAGAGCCGGAGCAGGTTCGGGTAGGTGCGCTCGTTGTGCACGATGAACCCGGTGTCGATCGGGATGACCCGGTCGTCGGGGGTCTGCACGTCGTGGGTGTGGGCGTGCCCGCCGAGGCGGCCGTCGGTCTCGAAGAGCGTGACGTCGTGCGTGCGCTGCAGCAGGTACGCGGCGGTGAGCCCGGAGACCCCGGAACCCACGACGGCGGCGGTCGGTCGGTTGCGCACGGCGGACATCTTCTTCTCCTCGGCAGGCGGGGCGCCCCCCGGTACCGCTGAGAAGGGTCAGAGCGGGACGGCGAGGCCCTCCGGGCTGGGTTGCTGGAGAGCGTTCGCGACGTCGGCGCGCATCGGTTCGAGCCCGGTGCCGGCGAGGACGACGTCGCGGGCGAAGGTGTGCCAGGTGTGCCCCCTGCGCAGCATCGAGTGCCCACCGGGCAGGGTGAACCGGGCGACCCGGGCACCGGCCCGCCGCGCGCGGACGGCGAAGTCGGCCGACAGCTTCGCCGGCACCCACCGGTCACCGCGCCCGTGCAGGATCGCCACCGTCTGCCCGCGCAGCTGCATGACCGGCTCACCGGGCGGCGTCCACGGGGCCAGCGCGCAGACCGCGGTCACCTGCGGGTCGCCCCCGGCCTTCAGCGCGGCCCGCCCGCCCATCGAGTGCCCGACCAGCACGACCGGGACGTCGCGGCCGTGCTCGGCGCGCAGCTGCTCGATCGCCCACTGCACGTCCTTGAAGGCGTCGGCTGCCTCGCCGTTCCAGCCCGCGACGCGGTAGCGCACCAGCGCGGTCTCGATCCCGCGCCCGCCCAGGTCGTCGCGGACGAAACGCTCGAAGGCCCGCATCCGCACCAGCGACAGCGCGCGGTCCTTCGGCGGGGCCTGGCTGGCGGCGGTGCCGCCGTGGCAGAACAGGGCCACGCCGCGGGTCTCGCCGTCGACGGGCTGGCGCTCGAGCTGGGGATCGGTCACCTGCACCCTTCGATCGTCGGCCGTGTGCGGTTCGACCGCACCCCAAGGGGTGAGCCCGGTCGTCGTCCTCTGCACCGGATCCGGGGCGCTGCCGAGATGCACCCCATGACCTCGTGGCTCGCCGGCCGGCGCACCGGTTCGTCGCTGGCCGCCCCGGAGTGGGCGGCGCGGCACCGGTGGATCACCCGGGCGGCGCTGGCGCAGGCCGTCTGCCTGGCCCTGCTGACCGGCGCCCTCGACCACGGCCGGGGTCCGGCGGCGCTGGTGCTGCTGGGGACCGGGCTGCCGGCCGCGCTGGCCACCCGCGAGACCTGGCCCGCGCGGGTCCGCACCGTGCTGACCACGCTGTCCCTCACCACGGGTGCGGCCCTGCTGGTGCCGGTCACCGGCGAGGGCGAGGCCTTCACCTGGATGCTGCTGGCCATCGCGGTGTGCGCCCTCTACCAGGACTGGGTCATCGTGCCCACCGCGGTCGTGGTCGCCGTCCTGGACTTCGCGGTGGTCGTCTTCCGCCCCCACGAGCTCGACCCCTACGACCTGCTGCCGGTGGTGGCCACGCTCCTGGTCTGCCTGGTGCACCACCGCACCTGGCAGCTGGCCGAGGACACCGCCCGCACCGACCCGTTGACCGGGCTGGGCAACCGCCGGCTGCTGGCCGAGGCCACCGACCGGATGCTGCGCCAGGACGGGCCCGTGAGCGTGCTGTTCTGCGACCTGGACGGCTTCAAGGGCGTCAACGACAGCCGCGGCCACCAGTTCGGCGACCAGCTGCTGGCCGAGGTGGCCGCCCGCCTCGGCGCCGCGGTGCGCAGCGGCGACCTGGTCGTGCGGCTGGGCGGCGACGAGTTCGCCGTCCTGGTGCCCGGCCCGGCCGTGCACGCCGCCGACGTCGCCCGCCGGCTGCAGACCGCGGTGCGGGTGCCGGTGCAGCTCACCGGCCGACCGGTCACCGTGACGGCCAGCATCGGGGTCGCGACCACGGCCACCGCCGTCCGCCGGGACGCCGAGGAGCTGCTGCGCCACGCCGACGTCGCGATGTACCAGGCCAAGGCCACCGGCCGGGACCGCGTCGTCACCTTCGCCCCGGGCATGGCCGAGGCCGTGCTGGACCGGGTCGAGCTCGCCGAGGACCTCACCGCCGCGATGGCGGCCGGGGACCAGCTGTCCCTGCACTACCAGCCCGTCGTCACCCTGCCCGACGGCCGGGTGCACGGCCACGAGGCGCTGCTGCGCTGGCGGCACCCCACCCGCGGACCGGTGCCCCCGCTGCAGTTCGTGCCGATCGCCGAGCAGACCGGGGCGATCGGGGCACTGGGCGCCTGGGTGCTGCGCCGGGCCGTCACCGACGCCGCCGCCGGGCTGACCGGGGGACCCGGCCCCAGCCGCGTCGCGGTGAACGTCTCGGCGGTGCAGCTGGCCGACGAGGGGTTCGTCGACGGCGTCGCCGCGGCGCTCGCCGACAGCGGGCTGCCCCCGCACCTGCTGGTGCTCGAGGTCACCGAGAGCGTGCTGGCCGACGACGTGGACGCCGTCTGCGCCCGGCTGCAGGCCGTCCGGGACCTCGGCGTCGCGATCGCCATCGACGACTTCGGCACGGGCTACTCCAGCCTGTCCTACCTGCGCCGGCTGCCGGTCGACATCGTCAAGATCGACCGCAGCTTCGTCACCGACCTGGCTCGCGGCGGGTCCGCGACCACCTTGGTGGCCTCGATCCTCGAGCTGGCCCGCAGCCTGTCCCTGCAGGTCGTCGCCGAGGGCGTGGAGAACGCCGGGCAGCAGGCCGCGCTGGCCGACCTGGGCTGCTCGTTCGCCCAGGGGTACCTGTTCGGCCGGCCCGCGCCCCTGCCGGAGCGGGTGCTGCTGGAGGACTGAGCGGGTTGCGGGTCGGTCCTACATTCGGGGCATGTCGTTCTTCTCCCGCGCCGCCAAGACCCAGCCGGTGTCCGCCGAGGACGCCCTGCCAGGCCGCTCCACCGAGCTCCCGCACGTCCCCGAGCTGCACGCGGTCAACGGCAACCGGATCAAGCCGCCCTTCCCCGACGGCCTGCAGACCGCCGTCTTCGGCGCCGGCTGCTTCTGGGGCGTGGAGAAGGTGTTCTGGCAGCTGCCCGGGGTGTACTCCACCGCGGTGGGCTACGCCGGCGGGCACACCCCCAACCCCACCTACGAGGAGGTGTGCTCGGCGCGCACCGGGCACACCGAGGTCGTGCTGGTGGTCTTCGACCCCGCGCAGATCTCCTACGACGTGCTGCTCAAGGAGTTCTGGGAGGAGCACGACCCCACCCAGGGCATGCGCCAGGGCAACGACGTCGGCACCCAGTACCGGTCGGCGGTCTACTACGTCACCGACGAGCAGAAGGTCGCCGCCGAGGCCTCCCGCGAGGCGTACCAGGCCCGGCTGGACGCCGCGGGCTACGGCGCGATCACCACCGAGATCCTCCCGCTGGGCGAGTTCTACTACGCCGAGGACTACCACCAGCAGTACCTCTACAAGGTCCCCAACGGCTACTGCCCGGTCAACGGCACCGGCGTGAGCTGCCCGGTCGGCCTCACCGGCGTCTGAGCTGCGCACACGGCGACCCCGCGGGCCGCACCGCGGCCAGGAGCCGTCCCCCTGCGCCGACGAGCGCGTCCGTCGATCGATCGCGGGACCCTCCGGGCCCCACTCCTCACGACCTGAGCTCGAGAGGGCTGGGGCAGAGTGGACCGGGTGGCCTTCCTCGACCAGCTCCGCCGTGACCCCGACGTCGAGGCGCCCGACCTGGTGGCCGTCGACGCCACCGACCGGCTGCTGCTCGACGAGGCCGCCGCGGCCGTCGCCGCCCACCCCGACGGCGTGCTCACCGTCGGGGACACCCACGGTGCGCTGACCCTCGGCGCGATCGCGCTGCACGGGGCGACCGGCGTCCGGGCGCACACCGACCTGCTGGTCGCCGAGCTCGCGATCGCGGCCAACGCCGAGCGGACCGGCACCACCGGGTTCACGGCCCAGCCGCAGCTGGACGCCACCGGCGCCCGCGTCGTCCTGGTGCAGGCACCCAAGGCGCTGGACGCGCTGCGGGAGGTCGCCGAGGTGGTCGCGGCCGGTGCGGACCCCTCCGTCACCGTCTACGTGGGCGCGCGGGTCAAGCACATGACCCGCGCGATGAACGACGTCCTGGGCGACTCGTTCACCGACGTGCACGCCACGCTGGCCCGGCAGAAGTCCCGGCTGCTGGTCGCCACCGGCCCGCGCCCGGGCCCGTCGTCCTTCCCGCGGACGGCGGAGCACCCCGACGTCGGGGTCACCGTCGTCGCGCACGGTGCGGCGTTCGCCGGCACCAAGGTCGACCTCGGCACCCGCGCCCTGCTCGCCGCGCTGCCGGCCGCGGGCAGCGGGAGCGCGGTCGACCTCGGCTGCGGCACCGGCGTGCTCGCGGTGGCCCTGGCCCGCGCCGGGTTCGACGTGCTGGCCTCCGACGCCTCCGCCGCCGCGGTGGCCTCGGCGGCGGCGACCGCGGCGGCCAACGGCGTCGCCGGCCGGGTGCGCGTGACCCGGGACGACGCCCTGGCGGGGGTCGAGCCGGGCAGCGTGGACCTGGTGGTGTGCAACCCGCCCTTCCACCAGGGGACGACGGTGCACGCCGGCATCGCCGACCGGCTGTTCGCCGCGGCGGGCCGGGTGCTGCGCCCGGGCGGTGAGCTGCTCACGGTCTACAACTCGCACCTGCCGCACCGGGCCGCCCTGCGCCGGCTGGTCGGGCCCACCCGTCAGCTCTCCCGCGACCCGAGGTTCACCGTCACCGCGTCCCGGAGGCTCTGAGCCCGGGTCAGTGCGCGAGGCCGCCGCGGCGGTTCACGACGGGCGGCTGCACCGACCAGGGGAAGTCGATCCAGGCGTCGGTGCGCTTCCAGACGTAGTCGCACTTCACGACCGAGCGCGGCTTCTCGTAGACCACCGCGGAGCGGACCTCGGCGACGTAGCCAGCGCAGAAGTCGCGCACCAGCTCCAGCGTCTTGCCGGTGTCGGCGACGTCGTCGGCGATGAGCACGTTCGAGCCGGTGAGGTCCACCCGGTCGAGGTTCGGCGGCAGCATGACCGGCAGGTCGAGCCGCTCGTCGACGCCGGTGTAGAACTCCACGTTCATCACGAAGAGGTTCTTCACGTCCAGCGCGTAGCCCAGCGCTCCGCCGAGGAACAGACCGCCGCGGGCGATGGCCAGGATCAGGTCGGGCTCGTAGCCGTCGTCGGCGACCTGGTGGGCGAGGTCGCGGCCCGCCGTCCCGAACGTCTCGTAGGTCAGCGTCTCGCGTCCCGGTGCCGTCACGCCGGTCATCCTGGCACCCCGATCAGTGCTCGAGCAGTGCCGCGGCCACCTGGGCGGCCACGGCCGCGTTGTTCTCGGCCAGGGCCAGGTTGGCCGGGATCGACTCGCCGTCGGTCTCGGCCTCGATGCGGGCCAGCACGAACGGGGTGACCTTGGGGCCGCGGACGCCGGCGTCGTCGGCGGCGGCCAGCGCGCGCAGCATCTTCGCCTCGATCTGCTCGGCGGGGATCTCCGCCGCTTCGGGGATCGGCACGGTCAGCAGGACACCGAGGTCCTCGCGCAGCCGGTTGCGCAGCACGCCCGCGACGGTGGCGGCGTCCTCGACCCGGTGCGGCACGGCCAGGCCGACCGAGCGGGAGTAGAAGGCCGGGAAGTCGTCGTGCCGCCAGCCGAGCACGGGGACGCCGATGGCCTCGAGGTGCTCCAGCGTGCGGGGCAGGTCCAGGAACGCCTTGGCGCCGGCGCAGACGGTGACGAGCGGGTGGCTGGCCAGCGCGTCCAGGTCGGCGGAGACGTCGCCGGTGGTCTCGACCCCACGGTGCACGCCGCCGATGCCGCCGGTGGCGAACACCTCGATGCCGGCCGCGTGGGCCAGCGCGACCGAGGCCGACACCGTGGTCATGCCCTCGGCCCAGCGCTGGGCGATCGCGACGGGGACGTCCCGCTCGGCGACCTTGGAGCTGCCGGTGAGCACCCGGTCGACGTCCTCGGGGGCCAGACCGACCCGGGGCCGGCCGTCGAGGACGGCGGTGACGGCCGGGACGGCGCCGGCGGCGCGGACGGCGGCCTCGCAGCGGTCGAAGGCCTCCCGGTTGCCCGGCGCGGGCAGGCCGAGGTTGGAGAAGATCGTCGACTCCATGGCCACGACGGGTGTTCCCTCGGCCAGGGCGGTGGCGACCTCGTCGGCGACGACGAGTCCGATGCGGTCGGCGGTGCTGGTCATGCGGTGTCTCCCAGGGGGGTCGGGTCGAGGACGGCGCCCGGCTGCTGCAGGACGCGGGCGGCCAGCGCGTGGCCGGCCCGGACGGCGGAGGCCACGGCGTCGCCGGTGGTCGAGGTGGTGGGCGAGGTGGGGAGCGTGGTGAGGAACCCGGCGGCGAACGCGTCGCCGGCGCCGGTGGTGTCGCGGACGGCGGCGACCGGGTCGACGGGGACCCGGGTGGTCGTGCCGTCGGCCGTGGTGACGGTGGTGGCGGCGGCGCCGGCCTTGACCACCGTGGTGCGCGCGCCGGGCACCGGCCCGAGGGCGAGGGCCTCCTCGGCGTTCGCGATGAGCACGTCGGGGTCCAGGCGGGCGATGGCCGCGCGGAGCACGCCGGCGCCCAGCCGGGTGACCAGGTCGACGGAGGAGACGTCGACGCTGGTCAGCGCGCCGGCGGCCCGTGCGGCGGCGAACAGGGTGGCCACCGCGGCGGCGGGCCCGGGGGTGGCCAGCGCGTAGGCGGGGGCGTGCACCACGGTGGCCCCGTCGACGCAGGAGGCCGGCGGGTCGGCCAGCTCGGCGGCGGCCCCGCGGTCGGGGACCATCGTGCGCTCGCCGGCGGGGTCGACCAGCACGACGATGCTGCCCGTGCGCCCGGCCCGCTGCACGCAGACCTCGACGCCGGCGGCCTCGAGCCCGGCGGTCAGGACGGCGCCGAGGGGGTCGTCGCCGACGCGCCCGACGAACCGGGTGCGGGCCCCGGTGGCGGCGGCGAAGACCGCGACGTTGGCCGCGCTGCCGCCCCGGGTGCGCACCACCCGTCCGGGGTTGTCGGTGCCGTGCTGCAGGGGGCCCTCGGTCCAGACGACGACGTCCTCGACCACGTCGCCGATGCAGACGAGCACGGGTCCTCCCGTTGGTTAAGCGCTTAACCCGACGCTACCACGGTGCAGGCCCCGTGCTGCCGCGGACGACCAGCCGGGCGGGCAGCACCACCGGCTCCGGGTCGGGGACGGTGCCGTCGATGACCTCGGAGAGCAGGACCGCGCCCCGGCGGCCGAGCTCTCGGGCCGGGAGCGCGACCGTGGTCAGCGGCGGGGCGGACACCGCGGCGAACGGGATGTCGTCGAAGGCCGCGACCGACAGCCCGCCCGGCACCGGGACCCCCGCGGTCGCCAGCGCCGAGAGCACCCCGAGCGCCTGCACGTCGGTCGCGGTGACCACTGCGGTCGCCCCCGCCCGCTGCCAGCCCTCCAGCGCGGCCGCGGCCCGGGCCACCGCGTCGCCGAGGTCGATGCCGGAGCGGTCACCGGTGACGACGGCGCCGGGCACCCACCGGGTGAACTCCTCGGTGAACGCCGTCCGGCGCTCGACGAAGGTGGACCAGGGCCGGTTGCTGTCCAGGAACACCACGTGCCGGTGGCCCAGGCCGGCCAGGTGGGCGGCCAGCTCCCGGGCGCCGACGGTGACGTCCATGGAGACCTGGTGGCCGCCGGCAGCGGGGTCGTCCAGGTGCACGACCGGCAGGTCGGGCCGGCCGGCGGGCAGCGTGCCGGGGTAGTTGATCAGCACCCCGTCCACCGTGGCTGCACCGACCGGCTCGACGTCGGGTTCCGCGTCGTCGGAGGCGAGCAGGAGCAGCAGGTGGCCGGTGCCCTCGGTGGCCTCGGCGATGCCAGCGGCCGCGCCCGCCGCGACCTGGGCGGTGAACGGGTTGGTCATGTCGTGGGCCAGCAGCGCGACCTGGCGGCGCCGGCCGGTGGCCAGTGCGCGGGCGGAGGCGTCGGTGACGTAGCCGAGCGCGGCGATGGCGTCGAGCACGCGCAGCCGGGTGGCGGGGGAGACCCGGCCCTCGGCCTTGCCGTTGACCACGAAGGAGACCGTCGCGACCGAGACCCCTGCGCGGGCGGCGACGTCGACCGCCCGGGCCCGGCGGGGCGGTCTGGTCATCGAGCTCGGCCTCCCTCCGGTGCTGGTCGGACCCTAACCCTGTGCGCTCGGGCGGTGCCCGACGGATGACCCCTCTGCGCCGCGATGATCAGGGAGGTTGATCGACGTCCGTCCTGGTCCACCAGATCTCGCGAGGGAGGACGGAGTTCGATCAACCTCCCTGATCCATGCCGGGCGGACGGCAGGACGGGGTCAGACGAAGCCGGGGGTGCCCTGCCAGGCGACCTCGGCCGGGGGCACGTCGTCGCGCAGCACGGTCCCCTCGATGAGCCCGTAGGGCCGGTCGTCGGCGTGGTAGACGACGTCGGGGTTGTCCAGGCCGAACGCCGACAGGTCCTGCAGGAAGTGGTGCTTGTTCGGCATCGACAACCGGACCTCGGCCACCTCGGGCACGGTCTCCAGCACCGCGGCGCCCATCGCGTGCAGGGTCTGCTGCAGGGCCAGGGAGTGGGTGGAGGCGAAGGCCTCGAGCATCGCCGTCCGCACGGTGTCGTACGTGCCCGACCAGTCCAGGTCGGTCGACGTGTAGCGCCAGCGCGCGGTCACCGCGGTGGCGAGGATCCGCTCCCGGGTCTCGGCCAGGGTGGTGTAGGCGTCGCGCGGGAAGCCCCAGAACTCCGACCCGGTCGACTTCAGCACCACCAGGTCGGTCAGCCCCGCCACCACGTGCAGCTCGGACTCGTCGGCCGTGACGACGGCGGTGCGCACCTCGGCACCGGCCCGGCGGAAGGCGTGGTCGTGCGGGGTCCCGCCGACGGCGATCCGGTCCCAGCCGTAGGACTCCAGCGCCACCCGGGCCCCGCTGATCCACGGGTAGGACCCCGCGAAGTGGGTGGCCAGCCGGATCCCGAACGCCTCGGGGGAGGAGATCCCGTCGCGGGCGAAGGCGAACACGGTGTTCTTCTGCGCGTCGGTGGTCAGCACGTGGGCGTTGTCGCCGGTCAGGTGCGCCGCGGAGAAGTCGCCGCGCAGCGCCGAGCTGACGTTGAGGTCCACGAGGGTGTGCCGGGGGGTGGAGCGGTCGACCGCGACCACCCGCACCTCGGCCTTCCCGTACTGGTTGGGTCCGAGCACGATCGCCATGAGGTCACCTTCCCCGATCTCGATGTCAGCGGTGTTGCACGTGGAACTAAGAGCCCCGGTAGGTCGAGAAGGCGAACGGGGCCAGCAGCAGCGGCACGTGGTGGTGCGCCGACCCGTCGACGACGGTGAAGTCCAGGCTCACCGTCGGGTAGAAGGTCTCCCGGCCCTGCCCGGCGAACCACGCCCCGGTCGCGAACACCACGCGGTGGGCGCCGGTGCCGGTGTCGTGGTCGGCCAGCCGGAACCGGCCGTCGGCGTCGGTCACGCCCTCCCCGAGCAGCTCGGGACCGTCCGTCGCGGAGACGGCGAACAGCTGCACGACCATGCCCGCGGCGGGCCGGCCCAGCACCGAGTCCAGCACGTGGGTCGACACGCTCACGACGCCACCAGCGTCCGCACCCGCAGCTCGGTGATCTGCGCGAGCTGCTCGACCACCTCGGGCCGCTCCTGGTCCCGGGTGTGCGCCAACCGCCGGCGCAGCTCGGCCAGCATGTCCTCCGGCGACCGCCCGGCCGCCCGGACGAGGAAGACGTGGTCGAACCGGGCCTCGTAGTCCCGGTTCCCGGCCAGGATCGCCGCCCGGACGTCGTCCCCGGCCCCGGTCATCGACGCCTGCTCGCGCCGGGACGACGACGCCTCCGCCGAGTCGCCGGGCACCCGGTCACCTATCCGCGGGTGCGCGGCCAGTGCCTGCGCCACCGCGTCCCACGGCAACGAGCGGGACACCTCCCCGGCCCGGTCCACCAGGGCGTCCACCGAGGGGTAGGGGCGGCCCGACGCCACGGCGGGGGCGAACGGTCCGGCCGCGTTGCACGACCGCAGCGCCGTCGTCACCTCGTCGTCGGGGGCGGTGTTGAAGCTGGCCAGGTCCACGGCTGCGAGGATGCCAGGACCAGCCCCGATCTACAGGAGTGCGCATGGTCGACGTCCAGGTGGTCGGACCCGAGGTCGAGCGGTCGGGGGAGGTGCTCACCCCGGAGGCCCTGCAGTTCGTCGGCACCCTGCAGCACCTGTTCGGCGCGTCCCGCGACGAACTGCTCGCCGCACGGGCCCGCCGGCGGCAGGCGATCGCCGACGGCGAACCGCTGGACTTCCTGGCCGAGACCGCCGACGTGCGGTCCGGTGACTGGCAGGTGCCCCCGCCGCCGCCGGGGCTGACCCGCCGTCGGGTGGAGATCACCGGGCCCACCGAGCCCAAGATGGCGATCAACGCGCTCAACTGCGGCGCCGACGTGTGGCTGGCCGACCTCGAGGACGCCAACACCCCGCACTGGCACAACGTGGTGACCGGGCAGCTCGTCCTGAAGGACGCCGTCCGCGGGTCGCTGGAGTTCACCAGCCCCGAGGGCAAGCACTACGCCGTCCGGCCCGACGCCGTGCTGCCCACGATCGTGCCCCGTCCCCGCGGCTGGCACCTGGACGAACGGCACCTGCTCGTCGACGGGGACCCGGTGGTCGGCGCGCTCGTCGACGCCGGGCTCTACCTGTTCCACAACGCGCAGGCCCAGCTCGACCGCGGCAGCGGCCCCTACTTCTACCTGCCGAAGATGGAGAGCCACCTCGAGGCGCGGCTGTGGGCCGACGTGTTCGTGCACTGCGAGCGCGAGCTCGGCCTGCCGCGCGGGTCGATCCGCGCCACCATGCTGGTCGAGACCATCCCGGCCGCCTTCGAGATGGAGGAGCTGCTCTACGAGCTGCGCGAGCACGCCACCGGCCTCAACGCCGGCCGCTGGGACTACCTGTTCAGCGTGGTCAAGGTCTTCCGGGACGCCGGCCCGGAGTTCGTGCTGCCCGACCGCTCGGCGGTGACCATGACCGCCCCGATGATGCGGGCCTACACCCAGGCGCTGGTGGCCACCTGCCACCGCCGGGGCGCGATGGCCATCGGCGGCATGGCCGCGCAGATCCCCAGCCGTCGCGACGCCGAGGCCAACGAGCGCGCGCTGGCCAAGGTCCGCGAGGACAAGACGCGCGAGGCCGGCGACGGCTTCGACGGCTCCTGGGTCGCCCACCCGGACCTGGTGCCGGTGTGCCGCGAGGTGTTCGAGCGGGTGCTGGGCACCGCGGACAACCAGCTGGGTGCCTGGCAGGACGTCCAGGTGACCCGGGAGCAGCTGCTCGACGTCGCCGGTGTCCCCGGCGAGCGCACCGAGGCGGGCCTGCGGGCCAACGTCGAGGTCGGCATCCGGTACCTGGCCGCGTGGCTGGCCGGCAACGGCGCGGTCGGCATCCACGGGCTCATGGAGGACGCCGCCACCGCGGAGATCTCCCGCTCCCAGGTCTGGCAGTGGCTGCGCGGTGGCGTCGTCCTGGACACCGGCGAGACGGTGACCCCCGAGCTGGTGCACCGGGTCATCGAGGAGGAGGTCGCCGGCATCGGCGAGCTCGACCGGCTGGAGGACGCCCGCCGGCTGTTCGAGCAGGTCGCGCTCGCCGAGGACTTCCCCGACTTCCTCACCCTCCCCGCCTACTCCCTCATCGACTAGGGCCGGCTCGTGGTCCCGGACGAGGTGCTGGCCGAGCTGGACCGGGCGCTGGAGCCGGTCGACGCGGCCCGGGGGGCGGCCTACCCCGGGGAGCCGTCGACCCGCCAGCCGGTGCACACCTGCTACGTGCCGGCCGACGCCGTCGTCCCCGGGCTGGTCGGCTCGTGGGGCGAGCGGGCGCTGACCGCCCTCGACGACCACGGCCTGCCCGACCTGGGTCTGCCCGGCGACCTGGTGGAGCAGGTGCTGCCCCGGGTGCGCGCGAAGCTGGCCGCGGAGCCGGTCGAGGACCTGCGGGTCGACAGCGAGGACGGCTACCGCGGTCCGCCCGACCGGGAGGACGACGACGTCGCCCGGGCCGCGGCCGTGCTGGCGGCGGAGCCGGGGTTGCCGGCGTTCTGGGGTACCCGCGCCAAGTCGCTGGAGGGACCGACCCGCCGGCGCGGCGTCCGCTCGCTGGACCTGTTCCTCGGCGGCCTGGCCGGCCGGGGCCGCGCGGTCGTCACGCTGCCCAAGGTCACCGCGGTCGAGCAGGTCGCGGCGTTCCTGCCCGTGCTCGACGCGCTGGAGCAGGCGCACGGCCTCGCGCTGGACCTCGAACTGCAGGTGGAGACCCCGCAGGCGGTGCTCGGGGCCGACGGTGCGGCGACCCTGGCCGCGATGCTGCACGCCGCGCGCGGCCGGGTCACCGGGCTGCACTACGGCACCTACGACTACTCGGCCTCCCTGGGCATCAGTGCCGCCCACCAAGCCAGCGACCACCCCGCCGCCGACCACGCCAAGGCGACCATGCAGGTGGCGGTGGCCGGCACGGGCGCGCGGGCGGTCGACGGCTCCACCAACGTGCTGCCGGTCGGCTCGCGCGAGCAGGTGCAGGCGGCCTGGCGGCTGCACGCCGGGCTCGTCCGGCGGGCGCTGGAGCGCGGCTTCTACCAGGGCTGGGACCTGCACCCGGCACAGCTGGTCACCCGCTACACGGCCACCTACGCGTTCTTCCGGGCCGCGCTGCCGGCCGCCGGTGCGCGGCTGGCGGCCTACACCGCCCGGGTGGACGGCGGGGTGCTCGACGAGCCGGCGACGGCGCGGGCGCTGGCCGGGGTGCTGCTGCGCGGGCAGGACTGCGGCGCGCTGGACGACGCCGAGGTCGCGGCGGCCGCCGGCGTCGACCGCACGGCCCTGGACGCGCTGGCCGGCCGCCCGCCCCGCTGAGCCCGGCGCGCCGGGGGGTGACCGCGCAGGTCGACCGGTCAGGGGGGACCATGCTGGGGGTGGGTTCGGCCGGTGCCGGGTGTGCACCACCGGACCGGCATGGTCGCGCGAGGGTTCCGTCAACGGGGAGGGCACGTGCAGGTCGACGCGGGCACCCCCGACCGGGTGCACGGGCTGGTGGCCCCCGCCACGGACGACGAGCTGCTGGCGACCGTGCTGGGCTGGGCGCGGGCCGGCGTGGCCGCCGGGGACCTCACCGTGGCCGTCGTCCTGCCGTGGGTCGCCCAGCACGTGCGTGCCGAGCTGCCCGAGGTCGAGGTCTGCGAGCTCGGGCTGGTGACCCCGCGCGCACCCGACGGCATCGCGATGCACCTGGAGCTCGTGCGGCGGGCCACCGCGGAGGGCCGGCGGCTGCGGGTCGTCGGCCAGCTGCACGAGGACAGCGGGGACCTGCGGGTGTGGGACGAACGGGTGCGCAGCGAGGTCGCCTACGAGCACGTGGTGGGGGCCGTCCCGGTGTCCACCCTGTGCGTCTACGACCGGCGCACCACCCCACCCGGCGTGCTCGAGGCCGCGCTGCTCACCCACCCGCAGCTGGTGGTCGACCACCAGCTGCAGGCCAACCCCGCCCACCTGGCCCCGGCCGACGCGGTCGCCGCCCTCGGCACCCCGGTCGAGCCGTTGCAGGCCACCGCCCCGGTCTTCGCCGCCGACGACGTCCCGACGTTGCCGGAGCTGCGGCACGCCCTGTCGGCGGCGCTGCGCGGCCGCTTCGCCGACCGCGACGTCGAGGAGGACGTCCACCTGGCCGCCAGCGAGATCGCGGCCAACGCCTTCCGGCACGGCGGGCGTCCGGTCTCCGCCCGCGTCTGGGCCGACGCCGACCGGGTCGTGGTCACCGTCTCCGACGGCGGGCAGCACGGCTTCGACGGCCGGCTCGCCGGCTACCGCCCGGCGCACGGGGACGACCTCTCGCACGGCGGCATGGGCCTGTGGCTGGCCCGCAAGCTGTGCGACCACGTCGACGTCGAGCAGACCGCGACCGGTCTCGTCGTCCGGTTGACCACCGCCGCGCGCGCCCGGGCTTGACGTGGGCGGTACCTCACCGCTGAGGTAAGCCCTGTGATCGTGGTGACGGCGGCCGGGGGCAGCACGGGGACGGCGGTGGTGCGCGCGCTGCGGGGGCGCGGGGAGCAGGTGCGCGCCGTGGTGGGCAGCGACCGCCCGCGGCCCGGGCTCGACGGTCTCGGTGCGGAGGTGGTCGTGGCCGACCTGGTCGGCGACCCGGCCGGCCTGCCGCTGGCCGGTGCCGACGCCCTGTACCTGATCTGGCCGAACTTCGAGCCCACCGAGGCCGCGGGCGCCCCGACCGCCTTCCGGGCGGCCCGCGACGCCGGGGTGGGCCGGGTGGTCTACCACTCCGTGCTGCGCCCGCAGCTGCGCTCCATGCCGCACCACGCCGCCAAGGACCGGGCCGAGGAGGCCCTGGACACCGCCGGCGTGCCCTGGCGGGTGCTGCAGCCCTGCGCCTACGCGGACAACCTGGACGACGCCCTGGCCGCCGCGGCGACCACCGGGGAGCTGCGCAGCGCGTGGGGCACGAAGCAGGCGCAGTCCTTCGTGGACCTGCGCGACGTCGCCGACGCCGCGGCCGTGCTGCTCACCGAGGACGGCCTGGACGGCGGCACCTTCGAGGCGGTCGGGCCGCAGCCGCTCACCGCCCCCGGCGTGGCGGCCCTGATGGCGCAGCGGCTGGGCCGGGCCGTGGTCGCGGTCGACGCCCGGGCGCCCGAGCGCGACGACTACGCCGGCCGCTGCCTGCGCACGATGCTCGAGCACTACCGCGCGCACGGGTTCACCGGCAGCCCCCGGGTGCTCACCGACCTGCTCGGCCGGGCGCCCCGCACGTTCGCCGAGCACCTCGAGGGGGTCGCGGCGTGACCGGCGACGCGATGGACGTCATCCTCGCCCAGTGGGCCCGGGAGCGGCCGGACCTGGACTGCTCGCCGATGGGCATCATCGGGCGGATCTCGCAGCTGCAGCGCGAGGTGCACCTCGCCCAGCGGGCCACCTTCGCCCGGCACGGCCTGGACGCGCCGTCCTTCGACGTGCTGGCCGCGCTGCGGCGGGCCGGCGAGCCCTACCAGCTGACCCCGACCGCGCTGATGCGCACCGCGCTGGTCACCAGCGGCGCCATCACCCAGCGGCTGGACCGGCTGGAGGAGAAGGGGCTGATCACCCGGGAGCGCAGCGAGGCCGACGGCCGGGCCGTCGTCGTCACCCTGACCGGGGCCGGGCGCGCCGCGCTGGACGCGGCGCTGCCCGACCACCTGGACACCGAGCACGGCATGCTGGCCGGCCTCAGCGCGACCGACCGGGAGCAGCTGGCCGAGCTGCTGCGCCGGTTCCTCGTCGCCCTGGGCCGGGTGCCCGACCGCGGGACGTCAGAGCAGGTCGGCGGCTGAGGTCCAGGGCAGGCCGTGCGCGGCGGCGACCGGCTCGCTGGTCAGCTGCCCGCCCAGGCTGGTGAGCCCGTGGGCCAGCACAGGCGACGACGCCGCGGCGCCGCGGACCCCGTGGTCGGCGACGGTGACCAGGTAGGCCAGCGTCGCCGACGTCAGCGCGAGGGTGGAGGTGCGGGCGACCGCGCCGGGGATGTTGGCCACGCAGTAGTGCACGACCCCCTCCTCGACGTAGGTCGGCTCGGAGTGCGTGGTGGCCCGGCTGGTCTCGAAGCAGCCGCCCTGGTCGATGGCGATGTCGACGGCGACGCTGCCCGGCCGCATCGAGGCGATCATCTCCCGGCTGACCAGCTTCGGGGCCTTGGTGCCGGGCACCAGCACGGCACCGATGAGCACGTCGGACTCGGCGACGTAGGCCGCCAGCCGGGCGCGGTTGGGCTGCACCAGGTCCAGCCGGCCCTCGAAGACGTCGGAGAGGTAGGCCAGCCGGGCGGGGTTGGTGTCGAAGACCCGCACGATCGCCCGCATGCCGACGGCGATCTTGGCCGCCTCGGTGCCGGACACGCCGCCGCCGATGATGGTGACCTTGGCCGCCGGGGTGCCGGGGACGCCGCCCATGAGCACCCCGGCACCGCCCGCCGGGCTCTCCAGGTGGTGCGCGGCGGCCTGCACGGCCATCCGGCCGGCGACCTCGCTCATCGGCGTCAGCAGCGGCAGCCGGCCGTCGGGGGTCTGCACCGTCTCGTAGGCGATCGAGTCGATGCGCCGCTGGACCAGGAAGTCGGTCAGTGACCGGTCGGCGGCGGCGTGCAGGTAGGTGAACAGCTGCTGGCCCTCGCGGAAGCGGTGGTACTCCGCGGGCACCGGCTCCTTGACCTTGACCACCAGGTCGGCCTCGGCGAACACGGCGTCGGCGTCGGCGACCACGCGGGCGCCGGCGGCGGCGTACTCCTCGTCGGTGAACCGGGAGCCGGTGCCGGCGCCGGACTGCACGATGACCTCGTGGCCGTGGTGCACCAGCTCGGCGGCGCCGTCGGGCTGCAGCGAGACGCGCTGCTCGTTGTCCTTGATCTCGCTGGGGATGCCGACGCGCACGATGTCCTCCTGGGTGACGGGTGACACCATCTCAGCGGTCCGCTGCGGTCCACGACCAGAGGAGCCGAACAAGTGCGCAGAACTCGACCACTGAACCGCATCTGCTGCGGCCAGTGCCCGTGACGGCCATGCCCCGCCGAACGCTGGACGACGTCGACCGCCGGTTGCTGGAGCTGCTGCGGGCCGACGGGCGGCGGCCGAACAACCAGCTGGCGGCCGCGGTGGGGCTCTCGCCGTCCACCTGCCTGGCCCGGGTGCGGGCGCTGGTGGCCGACGGCGTCATCACCCGGTTCACCGTCGACGTGGACCCGGAGGCGGTCGGGGACCCGCTGCAGGCGCTGGTCTCGGTGCGGCTGCGCCCGGGGGCGCGGCACCAGCTGACCACGTTCGCCGACGGGCTGCGCCAGCTGCCCGAGGTGGCGCAGTTCTTCTACCTGGCGGGGGCGGAGGACTTCGTCGTCCACGTGCGGGCCCGGGACACCGCGCACCTGCGCGACTTCGTCACCGACCGCATCTCCACCCAGCCGATGGTGGCCGCGACCAACACCAGCCTGATCTTCGAGCACGAGCGCGGTCGCTGACCGCGCCGGGGGTCAGTGGGTGTCGGCGGCCGGCAGGGCGTCGACGCCGGGCACCCAGCGGAGCGCACCGTCCAGGGTGAGGACGACGACCTCGTCCACCTCGGCGGGCAGGTCCAGGCCCGCGAGCAGGGTGGTGACCGACTGGGCGGCGGCGGCCATGGCGCGCTGCACGTCGGAGGCGGTGGTGGTGGCCTCGAGGTAGAACACCTCGGGCACGTGGGGGTCCTCGCGCACGGCGGTGCCCTCGGGGGCCTCCAGCCGCAGCGCCACACCGACCTCGAAGGCGTGCCGCGGGTCGGTCTCCACGACCGCGCAGGTGATGAAGGTGTGCACTGTTCTCCCGTCTCCGTCCAGCGGCCGGCCCGGCCGGTGCTGGAACCGTTCCCACACGGTGTTCGCAGTCAGGGGTGCCCGTCAACGGGCCGAACATGCTTCAGCGCTGAGATATCACCCGCTGGGGTCACTCCGGTCCCCGAGCGGGTCACGGACGCCACGGGCAGAGTCGTCCGGGTGACCGACCCGGCCGCGGCCTACCGCGCAGCCCTCCCCGACGGCTCGACCACCCAGCTGGACCTGCGCAGGTACGACCGGACCGGTGTCCCCGTGGTCGCCACCGTCTGGCGGTCCGCGGACGGCACCCGGTCCGGCCACGGCGTCGGCTACGGCGCGACCGGGGCCGCGGCGGCGATCGGCGCGTGGGGCGAGCTGGCCGAGCAGGTCCTGCTGGACGACGCACTGCTCCACGTGGAACCACGGACGGCGACGTACGCCGAGCTGGTCGCCGAGCGGGGTGTCGACCGGGTCGCCGACCCCCGCACGCTGGTGCTCCCCGCCGGTGCCGACCCCGACCGGCCGTTGCGCTGGCTGCCCACCACGCGCTGGGCCACCGGCGAGGAGGTGCTGGTCCCCGCCGAGTTCGTCGCCCCGCACGCCGGCGGCATCGCGGCCGACCCTCCGTCCGGGGGCTGGCTGGTCACCCCGATCACCAACGGCATGGGCGCCGGCGACACGGCCGAGCGGGCCGTCGCGCACGGCATCGGCGAGCTGCTGCAGCGCGACGGCGACACCGTCGACTTCCGGGCGCTGGACACCGGCCGGGTGGTCACCGGCATCACCGACCCGCCGACGGTCGCGCTGCTGGAGGACCTGCGGGCCCGGGGCCTGGACGTCGTGGTCAAGCTGGACAGCACCGGGTTCGCCGTCGTCGTGCACGCGGTGGCCCGCGATGCCGCCGCCGACCCGCCGGTGGTGCTCAGCGCGGTCGGCGAGGCCGCCGCGCCCGACCGGGCCGAGGCGGTGCGCAAGGCCGTGCTGGAGCTCGCCTCCTCCCGGGCCCGGCGGGCGTTCGCCTTCGGCCCGCTGGACCGTGTGCGCGAGCTGCACCCCGACTACCTGGCCGCCGAGCTCGCCGTCCCGTTGCCCCCGCAGGAGGAGCGCGCCCTGGCCGCGATGACCGCGTGGGACGGGCTGACCACGGCGCAGCTGGACGAGCTGCTGGCGCCGATGTGGCGGCGGACCTCCGAGGTGGCCTTCGCCGACCTGCCGACGTCCGCGGTGACCGGGCCCGCGGACACCCTGGCGCTGTACCGGGAGCGGCTGGCCGGCTTCGACCTGCTGGTGGCTCCGGCCCGGGTCGGGGACGTGCACGTGGCGAAGGTGCTGGTGCCGGGGCTGGAGGTGGAGACGCTGTCCTACGGCCGGATCGGCGAGCGGGTGCTGCGCCGGCTGCTCGACCGCGGCTCGCACCTCGTGGGCCTCGGCGCGCCTTCCGGGCCCGATCGGCGGCCGGTGGTGCTCACCCCCGAGGCGACCGAGCGGGTCGGCGGCCCGGCCTGGCTGGACGTCGCCGCGGTCGCCCGGACGGTGGGCGAGCTCTACCCCCTGTACCGCGAGCCGACCCGGCACGCGCCCCAGCGGCTGACCTGATCAGCGCAGCCCGCTGCGGGCGACCCCCTCGACGAACTGACGCTGGGAGAGCGCGAAGACCACCAGCACCGGCAGGGTCGACAGCAGGGCCATGCCCATCAGCGCCGGGTAGTCGGTGCCGTACTCGCCCTGCAGGAACGACAACCCGATCGGCACGGTGAACAGCTGCTGGTCGTTGAGCACGATGAGCGGCCAGGCGAACTCGTTCCACCGGTACATGAACGTGAGGATCACCAGGACGGCGATCAGCGGCCGGCTCATCGGCAGCACCACCGACCAGAAGATCCGCAGGTGGCCGGCGCCGTCCAGCCGGGCGGCCTCCAGCACCTCGTCGGGGATGCCGAGCATGAACTGCCGGCACAGGAAGATGCCGAACGCCTCGGCCGCCCGGGGGATGATCACCGCCCAGTAGGAGTTGATCCAGCCCAGCCCGGCGACCAGCTGGAACTGCGGCACCATCACGACCTGCACCGGGATCATCAGCGTCGAGACGATCATGATGAACACGACCTGCTGGCCGCGGAACCGGTACTTGGCCAGCACGTAGCCGGCCAGCAGGTTCAGCGTCACCGACAGCGCCATGGCCACCAGCGCGATGGCGGTCGAGTTGAGGAAGAACTGGCCGAAGGGCAGCAGGGTGAACGCCCGCCGGAAGCCGTCCAGGGTGGGGTTCTCCGGGAAGAAGCGCAGCGGGCCGCTGGTCAGCGCGCCCTGGTCGCTGAAGGCGGTCACCACCATCCAGTACAGCGGGAACAGCATCACCAGCGCGCCGGCGACCAGGCCGACCGCGCGCCAGGAGGCCCAGCCGGCGCCGGCCCGCAGTGACCGCCCGGTGCGGGGGGCGGCGGTCACAGGTCGGCCTCCTGGGCGCGCTGCCGGCGGTACCAGAGCGCGGTGAGCACGGCGATGAACAGGTAGGTGACGACGCCGATGGTCGCCGCGTAGCCCTGCCGGCGGGCGTCGAAGCCCTCGGCGTAGGCGTAGGTCACCAGCATCTCGGTGGCGTTGCCGGGCCCGCCGCCGGTGAGCACGTAGACGATGTCGAAGACCTGGAAGCTCTCGATGACCCCGAGCACCACCAGGAAGATCGTCGTCGGCTTGAGCAGCGGGACCACGACGTAGCGCAGGCGCTGCCAGCGGCCGGCGCCGTCGGTCTGCGCGGCCTCCAGGTACTCCTTGGGGATGGACTGCAGACCGGCCAGGTAGACCACCATGACGAAGCCGATCTTGGTCCAGATGCTGATGAGCACCAGGGACCCCATGGCGCCGGCGGCGTCGGACTGCCAGGGCACGCCCTCCAGGCCCACCGAGCGCAGCAGCCGGTTGATCACCCCGACGTTCTCGTTGAAGATCCACCGCCCCGCGACGGCGATGACCACGCCGCTGATCACGTAGGGCACGTAGTAGACGGCCCGGAGCACGCCGCGGCCGCGCAGCGGCTTGTTCATCGCCAGCGCGATGCCCAGCCCGATGACCAGCGACACCGGCACGGTCAGCACGGCGTACAGGCCGGTGTTGGCGGTGGCCCGCCAGAACGTGGAGTCGCCGAACAGCTCGGTGTAGTTGTCGGCGCCGACGAACTCGCGCGGCCCGAAGCCCGACGAGGAGTAGAACGACAGCCACACGGTGGCCAGCAGCGGCAGGAACAGGAAGACGCCGAAGACCAGCAGGTTGGGGGAGAGCAGCCCCCAGGCGGCCAGCGAGTCGCGGGAGACCCGTCGACGGCGGCGGGGCGGCGGGGTCGGTCGCTCGGGTCCGGGTGCGGTGACCGCGGCCGGGGCCGCCGTCGTCACGCGAGCCGCCCGGTGATGTCCTCGGCGAGGTCGGCCAGCACCCGGGCGGGGTCGTCACCGGCCAGGAACGCCTGCTCCAGCCGGTCGACCATCGAGGCGTTGACGGCGTTGAACTGCGGCACGGTCACCTGCGCCGACAGCTCCGGGGTGATGGTGGTGGCCTGCTCCACGAACAGCTCCATGAGGTCGGGCCGGACGGCGTAGTCCAGCTGCTGGCCGAGCAGGGCGGTGCGGGTGGGCAGCACGGTGGCCTGCTCGCAGAACAGGGCCTGCTGCTCGTCGTCGGACAGGAACGCCAGGAAGTCCGCGGCGGCCTCCGGGTTGACCGACTGCGCGGTGGCCACCACCGCGTTGCCGCCGAGGTCGGCCGAGGCCCGCTCGTCGGCGGGCAGGAAGGTGGCGCCGTACTGCCGGCCGGCGGAGACGAAGGCGGGGTCGATGGTCGGCAGCAGGAAGTCCCCGGTGAAGACCATCGCGATGGTGCCGGTGGTGAACAGCTCGTCGACGTAGGAGCCCTTGGTCGACGTCGTGGGCGGCACCAGGCCGTCGGTGAAGAACGCCTGGGTGAACGCGAGCGCGTCGCGGCCCTCCGCGCTGTCGATGGCCGGGCCGGTGAGGTCGTCGGTGAGCAGCCGTCCGCCGCGCTGGTCGACCCAGTTGAGCCAGCGGTAGGCCCCGGCGAGCTGCCAGTTGACCCCGAAGGCGAACTGCGCCTCGCCGGTGGGCAGACCGGCGGCGATCGACCGGAACTCCTCCCACGTCCAGGCGTCGTCCAGCCCGGTGGGGATGCGCGCGCCGGCCAGGGCCTCGGTGTCGTAGAGGACCAGCGAGGTGTCGGTGTGGTGCGGCACGCCGTAGACCCGGCCCTCGCTCTGCACCGCGGAGACGAACGCGTCGTCGAAGCCCTGCAGGAACCCGCCGGGCAGCAGGTCGGTGAGGTCGAGCAGGGCGCCGCCGGCGGCGTAGACGCCGATGTCCTGGTAGGTCACCCGGAACAGGTCGGGGCCGCGGTTGCTGGCCAGGTTGGCGTCCACCCCGGTCAGCGCCTCGGAGAAGGGCACGACGTTGAACACCACCGGGACGCCGCTGGTCGCCGTCCACCGTTCGGCGACGGTGCGGAACGCGGCGAGCTCGGCCTCCCCGGCCCAGAGCGTGAAGCTCAGCCGGCCCTCGGTGCTGCCGGTGCCGTCGCCGCTCTGCAGCGCGAACCCGGTGCCGCAGCCGGTCAGGGCCAGCGCACCCGCCGCCGTCGCACCCAGGAACCCCCGCCGGGACAGCCGTGGTCCGTTCACCGCCCGAACACTGCGGCCTGTCCCGTTCCGCCGCCAGTCGATCGTGTGAACGGTCTTTGCGCAGTCAGTGGAGGCGCTGCACCGCGGCGTTCGACGTCCACAACCGGACGCCGGACGCCGCGACCGCAGCGTCCCCGGGCGCGGCCGGGTCGAACGGCGTCCCGCCCAGCCAGGCCCACCCGGCCGGACGGCGGCCGATGACCTCGGTCAGCCGGGCCAGCGGCCGGTGCACCTGCCGGTCGACGTCGGCGGATGTGCGCACGGACGCGGAGCTGGCGTGGGTGGCCGAGTGCCCGCACACCACGTGCCGGCCGGCGAGGTCGGCCAGGTCGTCCCAGGTCATCGCCAGCGGGGCGTCGCCGGGCAGGTCCTCCTCCAGCACGCCCAGGTCGTGCTCGGCGGCGAAGGCCCGCTGCTGCTCTGCGGGTGCGTCCAGGAACTCCGTCGGCGGGTAGAACCAGCCGACCAGGCCCAACTCCTCGCACAGCGGAACGGCGACCTGCGCGGCGCTGGCGAACCCGTCGAAGAAGGCGGGGACCACGCCGGGCCGCGGATCGGCCCAGCGGCCGGTGTCCAGCGCGGTGTGCAGGTCGGCCTCGGTGACGGGGGAGAAGCGGTCGGCGTACCAGGTGAGCTCGCGCCGCAGGTCATCGGCGTGGGAGGCGGGGGTGTTGTGCCAGTTGACGACGCGCAGGTGCCGGCCGTGCAGCACCGCGTCGACGACCACGGCCGCCTCGGCCTCGCGGGCGACGGCATCCGGCCGGCCGGTGTCCCCGGGCCGCCACGCCGCCAGCCCCGTGCCGCCGTCCCCGGTGTCGGAAGCTCTACCCGGGCCATCGGGCCTTGGGGACGGGGTAACGCTTCCGACACCCCGGGCGCCGGGGCGGAGCGTGATCAGGGCGAGGGCGGCGAGGGCGTCCTGGACCGTGGTGTCGGGGTCGGCGGCTCGCAGCACCCGCCAGGCGTGCTGGACCTCCGCCGCCAGCGCGCGGTCGGCCGGGTCGGCCGGGTCGGGGGTGCCGGTGGTCGCCGTCCCGGTGCGGTCCAGCAGGGCGACCAGCATCGCGACCCCGGCCCGGTCCTCGTCCTCGGCGGCCACCGCGCGGGCCGCGTCGAGCAGGTCGGCGTCGGTGGTCACGGCCGCGATGCAACCACCGCCCGGCCCCGTCCACCGGTCGAGCGGGGACCACCAACCCCGGGGTGGCCCGACATCCCCCACGGTCTGCGCGGTGGACGACGGCCCGCCACCGTCAGCGGCGTCCGGCCACCTCGGGGACCCGGGGTTGGGGGGACGGCGTCGGCGGCGGCGTGCCGCCCGGGGTGCGTCCGTGGCAGAGGTCGACCGCGTGGCCGGTCAGCCAGGCAGTGCCGAGGAACGCGGCCAGCTGGAGCAGTCCGACGATCACCGGGCCACGTCCGCGGCACGACGGTCCCGGGCCCGGCTCCACCGGCCCACCCCGATGTTGACCAGGGTCGCCAGCGCGGCCCATCCCACGACGATCAACGAGTCCATGCACCCAGTGGGCGCCCGGTCCGCCCGGGACCGGAAGGCCCTTGACGCGTCCCTGACGCCGACCCGCCCGGTCCTGACGCCGCCCGTGCGCCGAGGGGACGGCACCCGGTAGGACCTAAAGTGCTTTCGTGACCGACCCCAGCAAACCGGCGACCATCTACGACGTCGCCGAGCACGCCGGGGTCAGCATTTCGACCGTGTCCAACGTGCTCAACAAGCCCGACCGGGTCGCCGCCCACACCCGCACCAAGGTGCTGCAGGTGGCCGACGAGCTCGGTTACCTGCCCAAAGCGACCGCCATCGACCTGGCCCGCCGGCAGACCGGCCGGATCGGCGTCGTCGCGCCGTTCTCCACCTACCCCAGCTACCTGCGGCGCCTGGTCGGGGTCATGCGGGCGACCCGCGGGCAGGCCGTCGACATCTCGCTCATCGACCAGGAGTCGGCCGCAACCGCCAGCTCCCCGCTGCTGGCGAGCATGCCGATCCGCGGGGTGGTGGACGGGCTGATCGTGATGGGCGCCCCGATCGAGGTGAGCACGGAGGACCGGCTGGCCTCCCGGGGCCTGCCGGTCGTGCTCGTGGACGCCGACAGCGAGCGCTTCAGCGTGGTCAACATCGACGACCACGGCGCCGGGCAGCGGGCGGCGCGGTACCTGCTCGACCTCGGCCACCGGCGGATCGGCTACCTGTCCGAGTCGCAGGCGACGGACTACGAGTCCCAGGCCCGCCGACGGCTGGGCGGGTTCCGGTCCGAGCTGCGAGCGCATCCGGACGTCGTCCTCACCCCCACCCACGCCGAGGGCACCATGGCTGCGGCCCGCGAGGCAGCGCTGGTGCTGCTGGACCGGCCGGACCGGCCGACCGCGGTGATGGCGCACTTCGATGACCTGGCCCTGGGCGTGGTCCACGCCGCGGCCGAGCTCGGGCTGGCCGTGCCCGGCGACGTGTCGGTGCTGGGCTTCGACGACGGCCCGGCCGCCGAGGCCGCGGGGTTGTCCACCGTGCGGCAGCCCTTCGAGGAGTCCGGGTCCGTTGCGGCGGGGCTGCTCCTGGAGGCGATCGGCGGGGCGACCCAGCGCCGGAAGACCCTGCTGGACTGCGCACTCGTCGAGCGTCGGACCACTGCTCCGCCACGATGACCGAACTGTTGTAAAGAGCTTTACACGAAGAGCTTGACGTCTGTGACACGTCCCACTTACGGTTCGCGGACCGCCGCAGGAAGCGGTCGGTCCGACCCCGAGGAGAGCGTGTGAACACCAGAACCGGGCGCCGCCTGGTCACCCAGGCAGTCGTGGGCGCATCGGCGCTGTCCCTCGTCCTGCTGGCCGGCTGCAGCGCGCCGGGCGCGGACAGCTCCGCCAGCGGCCAGGACCCCGATCGCGAGATCAGCACCGAGCTGACCAGCGAGGACGTCGAGCTCGACTTCTACATCGAGACCGGCTTCCCGATCGCCCAGGAGCTGGCCGACGAGTTCACGAAGCAGCACCCGAACATCACGTTCAACATCCGCAGCGACCAGTTCGCCGTCCTCACCGAGAACGCCTCTCGCGTCATGGCCGGTGACGACGCGCCCGACCTGATCCGGCTGCCCCAGCTGGTCGACCCGGCCCGCGACGGCCTGCTGCTGAACCTCGACCCCTACTTCGACGCCTACGGCTGGGACGCCTTCCCCGAGTCGCAGCTGCAGCAGATGCGCATCTCCGACGACGCCCGAGGAGCCGGCTCGCTGTACGGCATGGGCATCGGCTACTCGGTGACCGGCGTCTACTGGAACAAGGCCATCGGCGCCCAGCTGGGCATCACCGAGGCGCCGACCACGATCGACGAGCTCGAGGCCGACATGGCCACCGCCGCCGCGGCCGGCCAGCAGCCGATCATGCAGTTCAACGACATCGGCGGCATCGCCTTCCCCTTCCAGGCGCTGTACAACCAGCTGGCCAACCCGACCGACATCGCCGACTGGACCTTCCAGCAGCCCGGGGCGACCATCGACAACCCCGAGGCCACCGAGGCCATGGCCACCATCCAGGAGTGGGCCGGCGCCGGGTACTTCCCCGCCGACGCCAACAGCCTGGACTACACGACCATGATGGGCCGCTTCTCCGGCGGCGAGGGCCTGTTCATTTTCAACGGCGACTGGGAGTCGGCGAACCTGGCCGAGTCCATGGGCGAGGACGTCGGTTTCTTCCTCATGCCCGGCACCGAGGCCGGCGCCGCGCCGGTCGCCATGGGCGCGCCCAACAGCTACACCATCCCGGCCAAGGCCGAGCACCCCGACGAGGCGGCCTACTTCCTCAACTGGCTGCACACCGACGAGACCGCGCGCAGCATCATCGTCAACTCCTCGGGTGCCAACCCCGGCGGTCCGTCGGACCTGGAGATCCCCGAGGCGGCCAACCCGCTGACCCAGGAGACCCTGGCCGCGGGCGCCACCGTCGGCTCCGACGGCACGCTGGTCGACTTCGTCGCCAACGCCACGGCCGGGATCTACGCCGGGTCGATCCGCCCCGAGCTGCAGTCGCTGATCGACGACCGCACCACCCCCGAGGACGCGGTGGCCGCCATCCAGGCCGCGTACGAGGACGAAGTCGGCTCGTGACGTCGTCCACCGTGGCCGCTCCGGTCTCGCCCCTCGTGGACGGGGCCGGGGCGGCCGCCCGCCGGCAGCGCCCGGGCGGGCGCCGCCGCTGGGGTCAGCTGGTCTGGGTCGCCCCGGCCCTGGCCGTGTACGCCTTCTTCGTCCTGCGCCCGCTGATCACCTCGGTGCAGTACTCGCTGTACGACTGGAACGGCATCGGGGTCGCCACGTTCGTCGGCGGCGCCAACTACGTGGAGGTCTTTACCGACCCCGAGCAGCTCGGGATCATCGGCAACGCCGTCGTGCTGGTGGTGTTCTTCACCGTCATCCCGGTCGGCCTCGGCCTGCTGGCCGCGGCCCTCATGCACGGCCTGCCGTCCGGGTCGTTCACCACGGTGTCGCGCTCGGTGCTGTTCATCCCGCAGGTCATCCCGCTGGTCGCCGCGGGCATCGTGTGGGACTGGGTCTACTCGACCAACGGCATCGCCAACCAGCTGCTGTCGGCCGTCGGGCTCGGCGGCCTGGCCCGGCCGTGGCTGGCCGACTTCGACACCGCACTGCCCGCCGTCGGCCTCATCGGCTCCTGGGTCCAGCTGGGCCTGTGCACCCTGCTGCTGCTGACCGGCATCGCCAAGATCGACCCGTCGCTCTACGAGGCCGCGCGCCTGGACGGCGCCAACCGCCTGCAGGTGTTCCGGCACGTGACGCTGCCCGGTCTGCGCCGCGAGATCGGCGTCTGCGTGACGGTCACCATGATCGCCGCGCTGGCCAGCTTCGACATCGTCTACATCACCACGCAGGGCGGCCCGGGCAACCAGACGATGGTCCCCGGCGTCGAGATCTACCGGCTGGCGTTCTCCGAGCGCGAGGTGGGCCAGGCCTCGGCCATGGCCGTCGTCCTCATGGTCCTCGTGCTGGTCGCGATCCTGCCCGTGCAGCGCCTGACCCAGCGGAGCGACCAGTGAACGCCCGGACCCGCAGCGCGCTGGCCGGCCGCGGCCTGCTCGTGCTGTTCATGGTCGCGACGCTCATCCCGTTCGTGACGATCCTGTCCACCGCGCTGCAGCCGCAGGGCAGCATCCCCACCGGGGTCAGCTGGCCCAGCGACCCGCAGTGGCACAACTTCGTCGACGCCTTCCAGGTCGCCAACCTGGGCCCGCTTCTGGGCAGCAGCCTGCTCATCGTGCTCGGCGTCGTCCCGGTCGCGCTGCTGTTCGCCTCGCTGGCCGGCTACGGCCTGGCGCAGCTGAAGGTGCCCTTCGCCGGTGCGCTCTTCCTGGTCTTCGTCGCCGGGCTGACGATCCCCTTCGAGTCGCTGATCACGCCGCTCTACTACCAGATGCAGGAGCTGGGGCTGCTGAACAGCCGGTGGGCGATCATCCTGCCGCTCATCGCGCTGTTCATGCCCTTCGGCGTCTTCTGGATGCGCGCGCACTTCCAGACCGTGCCCGTCGAGCTCAGCGAGGCCGCAGCACTCGACGGCGCCGGCCCGTGGGGAGCGTTTCGCCGCATCCACCTGCCGCTGGCGGTGCCCGCGCTCTCCTCGCTGGCGATCCTGCTGTTCCTGTGGACCTGGAACCAGTTCATCCTCGCCATCGTCATGGTCGACGACCCGCTCAAGCGGACGATGGCCGGCGCGCTGGGCGCGTTCCAGGGCCGCTACGGCACCGACATCGTGCTGCTCTCGGCCGGCGCCCTGCTGATCATGGCGCCCACGATCGTGGTGTTCCTGGTCTTCCAGCGCCAGTTCTCCCAGGCCCTGCTCCAAGGCGCCGTCAAGGGCTGACCGGCCCCCTCCCGACAGGATCTCCCGTGCCCCAGTACGACCTGCCCCTCGCGGAGCTGCAGCGGTACCGCACCTCCGCCGTCCCGCCGGCCGACCTCGACGCCTTCTGGACCCGCACGTTGGACGCCGCCCGCGAGGTGGCCTCCCCGCCCAAGGTGCAGCCCGTCGACAGCGGCCTGACCCTCGTCGAGACTTCCGACGTCACGCTCAGCGGTTTCGACGGCGAGCCGATCAAGGCCTGGTACCGCCGCCCGGCCGGGGTGGGCGGCGACCTGCCGGTCGTCGTCCGCTACCAGGGCTACACCGGCGGGCGCGGCCTGCCGCACCAGGTCGGCCCCTATCCGCTGGCCGGGTACGCCGTGCTCGAGGTCGACAGCCGGGGACAGGGCACCGGCTACGGCTGGGTCGGCGACACCCCCGACCCGCATGGCCACGGGCCTTCCTACCTCGGCGGGTTCATGACCCGGGGGCTGCTGGACCCGGAGGAGTACTACTACCGCCGGCTCATCACCGACGCCGTCCTTGCGGTCGACGCGGCGCAGCAGCTGCCCGGAGTCGACCCGACGAAGGTCGTGGTGGCCGGGATCAGCCAGGGCGGTGGCATCGCGCTGGCCGTCTCGGCGCTGCGCGACGACCTGGCCGGCGTGATGGCCGACGTCCCCTTCCTGTCGGACTTCCCGCGGGCAGTGGTCACCGCGACCGCCGGGCCCTACCCGGAGATCGCGGCCTACCTGGCCAGCCACCGCGACCAGGTCGACACCGCCTTCGCCACGCTGGCATACGTCGACGCCGCCGTGCTGGTCACCCGCTCGACCGCCCCGGCGCTGTTCTCGGTCGCGCTGATGGACAACGTCTGCCCGCCCTCGACGGTCTACGCCGCCTACAACGCCTACGCCGGGGACAAGCAGCTCCGCAGCTACCCCTTCAACGACCATGAGGGCGGCCAGTTCCACCAGGAGGCCCAGCAGCTGGCCTGGCTGCGGCAGCTCCTGCACCCCTGAGACCCCGGTCGTCGCCGGTGCACGCCGGCCCGGCGACGACCGGTCCCCACCCGGGGGTGGCCGGACATCCGTGATGGTCTGCGCACCGGGCAACAGCCGGCCACCGTCCAGGATGTTCGGCCACCCCGGTTGAGCGGGCCCTCGGCGGGGGAGGACCCATCGGTGGGCGTGGACCGGAAGAGCCTGAAGCGGGTCATCGGGGCGTCGGCGGCGGTGGTGACGGCGCTGCAGGCCGGCACCGCGGCGCTGGCGCTGCGGAGCGGACGGCGGGACTACGCCGACGGCGTGTGGGGCCCGGGCCTCGCCGCGGTCGCGCTGACCTCCGCCGCGCTCGGCTCGGGCGACCGCACCCGGCGGTGGACCATGGCCGCCGTCACCACGGCCTGGGCCGTCCGGTTGGAGTCGCTGATGCTGTCCCGGCTGCGCGGCACCGACACCGAGGACGAGCGCTACACCGAGTTCCTCGAGGGCGACTCGACGCCCACGGTGCTGGCCAAGGTGTTCGGCACCCAGGCCGCCGCTCAGCTGCTGGTCTCCGCGCCGCTGCAGCTGGCCGCGGCCAGCACGCTGCCCCGCTCGGCCCGCCGCTGGCTGTTCCCCGCCGGCATCGCCGTCGCCGTCACCGGCGCGGTGGTGGAGGCCGTGGCCGACCGGCAGAAGTCGGCCTACATGGAGCGGGACCGGGACGAGCGACCCGACGTCCTGGACACCGGGCTCTGGGGCGTCTCGCGGCACCCGAACTACCTCGGCGACTCGATCATGTGGGACGGCGTCTGGCTGGCCGGTGCGGCCTCCGCCCCCGGAGGCTGGCTGTTCCCCGCCCCTGCCGCGATGAGCTACTTCCTCGTCTACGCCACCGGCGCCAAGCGCACCGAGGACAAGATGGGCGACCGACCGGCCTACCAGGACTACCAGAAGCGGGTGTCCTTCTTCTTCCCCGGCACCTGAGCCCGGGCCATGCTCACCGCATGGCCCGCCTGCTCTACTCCGCGATCTGCTCCCTCGACGGCTTCGTCGCCGACGAGGCGGGTGACTTCGGGTTCGCCTTCCCCGAGCCCGAGGTGCTGGCCGCGGTCAACGCCGACACCGCCGAGGTCGGCACGTTCCTGCACGGCCGGCGGATGTACGAGCTGATGCAGGGCTGGGAGACCGACCCCTCCTGGGCCGAGGGCGACGCCGGGTCCGCCGAGTTCGCCGGGCACTGGCAGCGCGCGGACAAGGTCGTCTACTCCACGACCCTCGAGGACGTCGTGACCCGCCGGACGACGCTGCGCCGCACCTTCGACCCCGCCGAGGTGGCCGAGCTGGTGCGCACCGCGGACGCCGACGTCACCGTGGACGGCCCGACCTTGGCTGCGCACGCCTTCCGGGCCGCACTGGTCGACGAGGTGCGGCTGCTCGTCGCGCCGTCCTCGATCGGCCGGGGGCTCAAGGCGTTGCCCGACGACGTCCGGTTGGACCTCGAGCTGCAGTCGTCCCGGCAGGTCGGCGGGTTCGTCGCCGTCCGGTACGCGGTCCGCCGTTAGAGGTGCACCGGCTGTCCGGTGGTCTCCAGCACCGACAGCCACAGGTCCCCGCGCGGGTCGACCTGGTTGCGCGTGCGGGTGACCAGCGGGATCGGCAGGTTGACGAACCGGCCGTGCCAGCGCCCGGCCACGATCGCGGTCCGGCCGGCCATCGCGGCGTGCACGGCGGCCTGGGCCAGCCGGGTGCAGTACACCGAGTCGTGGCTGTTGGCCGGCACGCTGCGGATGGCGTAGCCCGGGTCGACGTAGCGCAGCTGGAACGGCACGCCGCTCGCCCCGAGGTGCGCGCTCAGCTCGTCGCGCAGCTTCTTGCCGATGTCGAACAGCTTGGCGTTGCCCGAGGCGTCCGCGCCGCCCTCGACCCCCGCGAACATGTCCTGCCCGTAGCCCTCGGCCACGACGACCACCGCGTGGCCCTGGTCGGCGAGCACCTTCTCCACGTGCGCGAGCACCCCGCGCTCGCCGCCCAGCGGCATGGCGACCTCGGGGATGAGCACCAGGTCGACGTCGTCGCTGGCCAGCGTCGCGTAGGCGGCGATGAACCCGGAGTGCCGGCCCATCAGCTTGACCAGGCCCACCCCGCCGCGGTGCGAGCGCGCCTCGGTGGCCGCCGACCGGATCGACTCCGCCGCCCGGCCGAACGCGGTCTGGAAGCCGAAGCTGCGGTCGATCCACGGGATGTCGTTGTCGATGGTCTTGGGGACCCCGACCACCGCGATCGGCAGGCCCTGCCGGGTGGCCTCGTCGGCGATGGCCTGTGCGCCGCGCAGCGACCCGTCGCCGCCGACGACGAACAGGATGTCGATCTGCCGCAGCCGCAGCGTCTCGACCATCACCCTGGGGTCCTGGCTGCCGCGGGAGGTGCCCAGCACCGTGCCGCCCTGCTGGTTGATGTAGCGGACCGACTCAGGGGTGAGGTCCATCGGCTCGTCGCCGTGCGGGGTCAGCCCCAGGTAGCCGTCGCGGAACCCGGTCACCGAGTGCACGCCGTAGTGCTCCGCGAGCTCGCCGACCAGGCCGCGGATGACGTTGTTCAGCCCCGGGCACAGCCCGCCGCAGGTCACGATGCCGACCTTGGTCTTCTTCGGGTCGAAGAACAGCGTGCGGCGCGGGCCGCCGGGCTCGAAGGTGGGCAGCTCCTCCACCGGGACGCCGCGCCGGGTGGCCATGCCCAGGGTGCCGTCGACCAGCACCCGGTCGTGCTCGCCGACGTAGTGCAGGGACTCCCCGCGCTCGAGCAGGCCCCCGTCCAGCGGCGACGGGACGGTCAGCTCCCCGAGGGTGCGGACGGCGAGGTCGGCCGTTGTCAGCTCGAGCTGCTCGTCGGTGTCCACGGCCCCAGTGTGCCCTGCCGCGGGCCCGTGCCGGGGCCCCGGCTCGCCGCTGACCTGCACGAACGGGGTAGACGTCCCAGACGTGTTCTCGACCGGAACAGGCCTGGTCGGTGCCCCGTTCCCCCTGGCGTGACCTTCTCCCTGGCGGTGCTCGGCGACTCGATCGCCTACGGCACCGGTGCCGCCCGGCCCGACGACGCGATCGGCCCGCGGCTGGTGCGGGCGCTGGCCGAGGACGGCGTCGACGCGACCCTGCAGGTGGTCGCCGTCCCGGGCGCGGTGTCGGCCGCGCTGGCCGGTCAGGTCCGGCAGGTCACCCGCTGCGACCTGGCGCTGGTGGTGGTCGGCGCCAACGACCTGACCCGCCTGGTCCCGCCGGCCACCGCCGCTCAGCAGCTGGGCTCGTGCGTCCGCGACCTGCGGGTGCTCGGCGCCGACGTGCTCGCCGTCCCCGCGCCCGACCTGTCCGCGGTGCCCTGGGTGCCGCCAGCGTTCCAGCAGCTGGTCGCGGTGGCCAGCGGGGAGCTGCAGCGGCGGCAGACCGAGGCCGTGCGGGCCGCCGGCGGGGTGGCCGTGCCGATCGGCAGCGACCTCGGCGACCGGTTCCGGGCCCAGCCGGCGTTGTTCTCCGCCGACCGCTTCCACCCCTCCTCGGCCGGCTACGCGCTCATCGCCGAGGCGCTGGTGCCCGTCGTCCGCTCGGTGGCCCGGGGCCGCACGGCAGCGTGATCACCCCGGGTCAGGCACTGCCTCGCCGGCCGGGAGACCGCACCCCACCCGGGGTGATCAGTCCTCCTCGGCCTCGCGGGCGCGCAGCTCGCGGGTGGCCATGCCGCCCTCGCCACCCTCGTCGCGGGGCCCGGCGTGCAGCTGCGCCTCGCTGTCGGAGGGGGTGTCGGATTGGTCCTTCTCCTCGGGTCCGGTCATGCGGCCCAGCCTGGGGGCTGGGCCGCACGACCGCACGGGCTACAGGACGTCGAACTCGTTGAACGCCGCGCCGCCGGAGAGGGTGGCGTAGCCCGGGCCGCGGTCGAAGAACGGCTCCTCGCCGGTCCGCTGGTCGCGCATGGATGCCCGCAGCTCCTCGGTGGCCGTGAGGTCGGCGTCCCCCTCGTCGTCGACGACCACGCCGTAGTCCCGGCGGGCACCCTCGACGCTCACCTTGAGCCACGCGATGTCCTGCAGGACCTCCTCGACCGGCCGCTCCAGCGGGTCGCCCCAGCCGCCGCCGCCCGTCGTCCGCACCCGGACGACGGTCCCGGCCTTCAGCGGCTCGGCGTCGGCGAGGGCGTCGACCTCGTGCTCGTCCGGGCCGCCGGGGTCGACGGTGATCTGGAACGGCCGGCCTGCCTTGCCGCCCTTGACGCCCCAGCAGGACAGGATCGAGCGGTCGGCGATGGACATGAAGTGCGCGTCGCGCAGCACCCGGATGTGCTTCTCGTAGCCGCAGCCGCCGCGGTACCGGCCCGGGCCGCCGGAGTCCACCGCCAGGCCCAGGGCCTCGATGCGCAGCGGGAAGCGGCCCTCGGTGAACTCCGTCGGCAGGTTCCGGGAGTCGGGGACGACGTGGATGGTGTCCTCCCCGTCGGCGTAGTACCGCCCGCCCGAGCCGCCGCCGAGCACCTCGCGCATGAGGTAGGGCTCGCCGTCGAAGTCCGTGCCGTAGACGCCGGTGTAGCGGATCGTCTCCTGGTCGGCCGGCATCCGGCCGCCGGTGGCCTTGGCCAGCACGCCGGCCAGCACGCCCAGCAGCCGCAGGATCACGAAGGTGCGGGCGTTGGTCGGCGCGGGGAACACCGGGGTGAGCAGCGTGCCCTTCTCCGGGAAGCGCATCTCGATGAGCGGGACGACGCCCTCGTTGACGTCGAGCTCGGCCATCCGCTCCGGCGTCGCCGCCAGGTTGCGCAGGATCGGCGCCAGCCACTTCTTCAGGAAGTTGCCGTCCGAGTAGTCGCCGCAGTGGTTGATCGGGCCCTTGGCCTGCGGTCCCGTGCCGGTGAAGTCGATGACCAGCGGCACCTCGGCGGTGGAGTCCATGGTCAGCGTGATCCGCTGCCGGTGCAGCATCGGCTCGTCGACGCCGTCGTGCTCGGCGTAGTCCTCCCAGACGTAGGTGCCGTCGGGGATCTGGGACAGGATCTCGGTCCGGTAGACCTCGGTCGAGTTGGCCAGGATGGCGTCGAAGCAGGCCTCCACGGCCTCGACCCCGTACCGCTCGAACAGCTCGCCCAGGCGGCGGGCGCCGGCCAGGCAGGCCGAGCACTCGGCGTCCAGGTCCGCGGCCAGCGAGTCGGGCATCCGGGAGTTGCGGGTCATGATCTTCAGCGCCGACTCGTTGGGCACGCCGCGGTCCCACAGCTTGATCGGGGGGACCATCAGGCCCTCCTCGAACATGCTGGTCGCGGCCGAGGGCATCGACCCGGGGACGGCGCCGCCGATGTCGTCGTGGTGGCCGAAGGCCTGGATGAAGGCCACGACCTCGCCCTCCGCGAACACGGGGACGGTCACGCACAGGTCGGGCAGGTGGCCGATCCCGCCCTCGGAGAGGTAGACGTCGTTGTGGAAGAAGACGTCGCCGACGTTCATCTCCGCGATCGGGTAGTCGCGCACCACCGGCTGGACCAGCGCGGAGTAGGAGCGACCGGTGAGCTTGCGCAGCTGCCGGTCGTGGATCCCGGCCCGGAAGTCGTGCGCGTCGCGGATCATCGGGGAGCGCGAGGTGCGGCCGATGGCGGTCTCGACCTCCATCTCGATCGCGGCCAGCGTGCCGGCGACGATCTCGACGAGGACCGGGTCCGCGGCGGTGGTCTGCGAGGTCGTCACAGCGAGGCCTCCTTGGTGAGCAGCAGGTTCGAGCAGCTGTCGACGGTGGCGGTGAAGCCGGGGTGCACCGGGACCGTGGAGCCGAACTCCTCGACGATCGCCGGGCCGGCGACGACGTCGCCGGGCTGCAGCTGGGTGCGGGCGTAGAGCGGGGTGTCGACCCACTCGTCGAAGAACACCCGGCGCGTGCCGGTGACGGCGTCGGCGACGGACCCTTCCGTCCGGTCGGGCCGAGCCACCAGGTCGGGACGGCGGATCGGGCCGATTCCGCTGACCCGCAGGTTCACCCACTCCACCGCCTGGCGCGGGTCGGTGCGGAAGTCGTAGCCGTAGAGCTGGTGGTGGGCTGCGTGGAAGGCGTCGGCGACGGTGGCCAGCGCGGCGTCGTCCAGCTCGCCGTCGGGCACGGGCACGCGGACCTCGAAGGCCTGGCCGACGTAGCGCAGGTCCGCCGTCCGCTGCATCCGCTGGTCGTCGCGGGCGAAGCCCTCGCCGTCCAGGGCGGTCGCGGCCCGGGCCTCCAGGTCGGCGTAGGCGGTCGCCACCGCGGCGGCGTCCAGCGCGGTGTGCTTGGCGATCATCGTCTGCACGTAGTCGTTGCGGACGTCGACGGTGAGCAGGCCGAAGGCGCTGACGTTGCCCGGGTTCGGCGGCACCAGCGTGCGCGGCAGACCGAGGATGTCCATCAGCCGGCAGGCCAGCAACGAGCCCGACCCGCCGAAGGTGGTCAGCGTGAAGTCGCGGACGTCGAGGCCGCGCGCCACGGTGACCTGGCGCAGTGCGTTGGCCTGGTTCCAGGCCGAGATCTCCAGGATGCCGGTGGCGGTCTTCTCCAGGCCCAGCCCGAGCTTGCCGCCCAGGGTGTCCAGGCCGCCGGTGGCCGCCTCGACCGACAGCGGGATCTCCCCGCCCAGCAGGTGCGGGGGGATCCGGCCGAGGACGACGTGCGCGTCGGTGACGGTCGGCTCGGGGCCGCGGCTGGGGTAGCACATCGGGCCCGGGTCGGCGCCGGCGCTCCTGGGGCCGACCTTGAGCGTGCCCTCGGGGGCGATCCAGGCGATGGAGCCGCCACCGGCACCGACGGTGACGACGTCGATCATCGGGATCTTGGACGGGTAGGCGCCCACGGTGCCCTCGGTGGTGAGCGCGGGCTCGCCGTCGATCACCACGGTGACGTCGGTGGAGGTGCCGCCGCCGTCGCAGGTGAGGATCCGGTCGAACCCGGCGGTCTGCGCGATGAGCGCGGCACCCAGGGCCCCGGCGGCCGGGCCGGAGAGCATGGTGGTGATCGGCTGGTGCACGACCTCCTCGGCGGACAGCACGCCGCCGTTGCTCTTCATGACGTAGAAGGGGACGCCGGGGGCGATCTCGTCCAGCCGCGACCGGATGCTGGTCACGTAGGCGCCGACCTTGGGCTTGACCGCGGCGTCGACGAGGGTGGTGACCGACCGCTCGTACTCGCGGTACTCCCGCAGGACGCCGGAGCTGATGGACACGACGCAGTCGGGGTGCACCTCGCGCAGCACCTCGAGCATGGCCTGCTCGTGCGCGTCGTCCGCGTAGGCGTGCAGGAAGCAGACCCCGACGGTGGTGATGCCGGCGTCCTTGAAGAAGGTCGCGGCCGCGACGGCCTGGTCTCGGTCGAAGGGGCGCACCTCGGCGCCGGTGTGGTCCAGCCGCCCGCCGACGGTCCGCACCAGGTCGGCCGGGACGATGCGGGGCGGCTTGACCCAGAAGTAGCTGTTGCCGTAGCCGTCGGGGACCGACTGCCGGGCGATCTCCAGCACCGACGCGTAGCCCTCGGTGGTGATGAAGCCGATCCGGTCCAGTTTGCCCTCGAGCAGCTGGTTGGTGGCCACCGTCGTGCCGTGGCTGACCGCCGTCACCGAGTCGCCGTCCAGGCCCATGAGGTCCAGGACCTTCTGCACGCCGGCGAGGAAGCCGTCCGCCGGGTTGCCCGGGGTGGACGGCGTCTTCGTGGTGGTCGTCGCGCCGGACTCCTCGTCCACCGCGACGACGTCGGTGAACGTGCCGCCGGTGTCGATGCCGATGCGTACCCGCCTGCTCGTCATGGTCGATAACTTAGCGATGAGATATTTCCAGCGGAAGACGTCCGGGCGAGAACATCCGGCCCGGATGAGGGTTGGGTCACAACCGCGCCGGGAAGACGTGTCGCGGGGTTGCAGACACCTGCCGGGTCCGTCATGATCAGTACCTGTAACCGAGTGTTACATGCAACGATCACGGAGGGACGACCCCATGACCAGCACGCTGCCCCGCACCGACCAGCTGTCCGCCGCCTTCTCGGCCGCCGACCGCGACGGCGAGGCGGTCGCCGCGAGGCTGCTGGACTCCTCCGCGCAGCTGTCCTACGACCCGGCCACCGAGGTCGACTGGGACGAGCCGCTCGACCCGGCCCTGCACGGGCTCAACCCCGAGTGGAGCACGCTCTACGGGACGAAGCTCTGGGACGGGATGACCGACGAGCAGCGGGTCACGCTCACCCGGCACGAGGTCGCCTCGATCATGAGCACCGGCATCTGGTTCGAGATGATCCTGCAGCAGATGCTGCTGCGCGAGCACTACGCCGCGGACACCACCCGCACGGACTTCCGGTTCGCGCTCACCGAGATCGCCGACGAGTGCCGGCACTCCCTGATGTTCGCCCGCGCCTGCGAGAAGCTCGGGGCCACCGGTTACGCCCCCAAGCGCAGCGGCATCGAGCTCGGCCGGCTCTGGAAGACCGTCGCCGACGGCGAGCGGGCCTTCGGCGCCGCGCTGGTCGCCGAGGAGGTGCTCGACGTCATGCAGCGCGACTGGATGCGCGGCGAGGACGTACTGCCGCTCATCCGCACCACCAGTCGGATCCACGTGGTGGAGGAGTCCCGGCACATGACCTACGCGCGGCAGGAGATGCGCGAGAGCCTGCAGGGCGTCGGCACCGCTCGTCGCCGGGCGACCGCGCTGCTGCTGGCGATCGTCACCCACGTCGTGGTCACCAACCTGGTGCACCGCGACGTCTACACCGCCGCCGGCCTGGACGCCGACCGCGCGGTGCGCGAGGCGGCCGCCAACAAGCACCACCACGCGATGATGCGCACCAGCAGCCGGCACCTGATGACCTTCCTCGGCGAGTGCGGGCTGCTGACCGGCCCCGCGAAGGCGGTCTACCGCCGCCTGCACATGCTCTGAGGAGCACCCCATGGCGTTCGCGATCACCCAGAACTGCTGCTCGGACGCCTCCTGCGTCTCGGTCTGCCCGGTCAACTGCATCCACCCCACCCCGGACGAGCCGGACTTCGGGCGGACCGAGACGCTCTACGTCGACCCGGCCACCTGCATCGACTGCGGCGCCTGCGCCGACGCCTGCCCGGTCGACGCCATCGCCCCCACCTGGCTGCTGCGACCCGACCAGCAGGTCTTCGCGCAGGTCAACGCCGACTGGTTCACCCGGCCCGACGCCCCGGCCGCCCCGCTGTGGGACGCGCCGCGGTTCCCGACGGTCGACCTGTCGGCGATCGGCAGGCTGGAGGTGGCGATCGTGGGCACCGGGCCGGCCGCCGTCTACGCCGCGCAGTCGACATTGCGGGCCACCGAGGCGCGGGTGACCTTCCTGGAGCGGCTGGCCACCCCCGGGGGGCTCGCCCGCTGGGGCGTCGCCCCCGACCACCCCGGCACCCGCCGGGTGCTGGCGCACACCGACGCCGTGCTGCACCACCCGCGCGTCACGCTGCGCACCGGCGTCGAGGTCGGCCGCGACGTCACCCCCGCCGAGCTGTCCCGGCGGTACGACGCCGTCCTCTACGCCACCGGCGCGGCCGGCGACCGGGCCCTCGACGTCCCCGGTGACGACCTGCCGGGCAGCGTCTCGGCCCGCGAGGTCGTCCACTGGTACACCGGCCACCCCGAGGCCGTGCCCGTCGACCTGTCCCGGGTGCGCCGCGTCGTGGTCGTCGGCACCGGCAACGTCGCCCTCGACGTCGCGCGGATGCTCTCCTCCGACCCCGACCGGCTGGCCGGCACCGCGACGTCACCCGCCGCGCTGGCCGCGTTGCGCACCAGCGGGCTGCGCGAGGTGCTCGTCGTCGGGCGCCGCGGGCCCGGGGAGGCCGCCTGCAGCTCGTCGGAGCTGCGCGCGCTCACGCACCTGCCCGGGGTGCGCACGGTGCTGTCGGGCACGGCGCCCGACGACGCCCCGCCCGGGTCGAAGGCCGAGCTGTTCGCCGCGCTCGACCGGTACGACGACGACCTGGCCGGGCCCCCCGCGGCCGGCCGGCGGATCGTGTTCGCCTTCGGCCGGTCCACCCGTGCGCTGGTCGGCCAGGACCGGGTGCGCGGCGTCGTGCTGGGGTCGTCCGGGGGCGACGTGACCGTGCCGGCCGAGCTGGTGGTGCGGGCCATCGGCCACCGGGGCACGCAGCTGCCGGGTCTGCCCTTCGACGCCGAGTCCGGGCGGGTGCCGCACGAGGCCGGCCGGGTCGTCGGCGCGCCCGCCGGCACCTACGTGGTCGGCTGGGCCAAGCGCGGCCCGTCCGGCGGGATCGGCGCCAACCGGCCGGACGCCGAGGAGACGGTCGGCTCGCTGCTGGCCGACGCCGCCGCGGGCGTCATCGGCCGCCCTTCCCGCCGCCGCTGACCCCTCCCTCTGCCTCCGCCTCCGCCTCCACGCAGCGTTGATCAGGGAGGGTGGGTTCAACCGGTCGTTGCATCACCGGTTGGTTGAGGGGCTGAGAGTAGGTCGTTGAGGGCTTCTGCGGGGGTTCTCCATCCGAGGGTCTGGCGGGGTCGTCCGTTGAGTTCGGCGGCGACCAC
>NZ_JAMXRZ010000229.1 GCF_024124375.1 Klenkia sp. PcliD-1-E | reverse complement strand
TGTCCGCGGCGGGCGGCGTCCCCGAGCCCGGTGACCAGCGCGGTGGCCCGGGCGGCCCGCACCCACCGCATGCCCAGGCCCTCCGACACCGCGCACCCGCGGACCCGGTCGACCTCCAGCTCGGTGTGCCGCCGGGTCAGCAGCCCGCGGACGGCGACCAGCGAGCCACCCCGGCGGGTCAGCCGGAACCGCCAGTTGACCACCGCGCTGCCCACCACCGACCCGACGACGAGCACCAGCACGACCGCCACCAGGGCGACCGCGACGACGGCGGTGTCGGTGAGGTCGGGCCGGCCCAGGTCGGGCCGCCAGCGCCGGGGCAGCTCGTCGGCCAGCCGGAACAGCGCACCCACCGCGGCCAGCGGGACGGCGAGGTAGCTGCCCACCAGCGGGGCGTACAGCAGCCACCGGTTGTCGAAGCGGACCAGCTCCTGCTCGACCGGCTCGGCGGGGGCCTCCGCCGACGGCGCGGCGCGGCGGGCCAGCAGGTGCGCGCGCAGCCGGTCGGCCTCGGCGCGCGGCAGCCCGTCGACCACCAGCTCCTCGTCCGTGCCCCCCACCGCCCCGGCGGCGGCGTCCACCCGGACCCGGACCAGCCCGAGCAACCGGTGCAGCGGCGGCGCCTCCACCTCCACGCCGCGCACCCGGTCCAGCGGCACGGTGCGCACCGAGCGGGACAGCAGCCCGCGGGTGACCACCACGGCGCTGGCGCCGTCGGCGTAGGTGAAGCGCCACCAGGCCAGCCCGGCGGTCACCAGCGAGACCGCGGTGATGCCGACGGCGAGGGCCACCACCGCCCAGGGCCCGTCGGTCAGGCCGCGGAACGCACCGATGCCCAGCACCACCGGCACCCACTGCCGGGCCTGCTTGAAGGTGATGGTGTGCACCAGCACGACCCGCCACGACGTCCGCGCCGGGTTCACGTCGCCTCGTCGTCCGGGGCCAGGGCTGCGGCGCCGTCCCCGCCGGTCTGCCCGTCGGGGAGACGGGCCGGGAGGCTCCTCACGTCGCCTCGTCGCGGACCAGCTCAGCACGGTGCGCCAGGTCGTCGGCCACCCGGGCGGCGACGTCGGCGTCCAGGTGCGGGATGTGCACGGTGCCCTGCGACGAGGCGGTCAGCACCGCGACGCTGGCCAGGCCGAACAGCTGCTGCACCGCCCCGCGGGTCACGTCGACGGTCTGGATCCGGGACACCGGCACCAGCGTCCAGGTGCGCGACAGCCACCCGGTGCGGGTGTAGACCGCCTCGGCGGTGACCTCCCACCGGTGCACCCGGTAGCGCAGCCGCGGCCGCACCCCGATCGTCACCGCGCCCCAGACCACGGTGAGCACGGGCAGCAGCACCGCCAGCCAGGTGGGCAGCGGCACGAACAGTTCCAGGCCGGTGACCAGCAGCGCCAGCACCACCGTGCCGACGGCGCCCTCGAGGGTCCACAGCCCGACGGCGTTGCGGGACGGCGTCCAGGCGGGTGAGCGGGCCGGGTCGGGGTGCACGGGCCCCATCCTCCCGGGTGGGCCACCATGGAGGGCGTGACGATGCCGCAGCAGGTCCCCACCGTGCCCGCCAGCCAGGTCCCCGAGGACGCCGTCGTGCTCGACGTCCGCGAGGACGACGAGTGGGTCGCCGGCCACGTCGAGGGCGCCACCCACATCCCGATGGGCGAGGTCCCGGGTCGGCTCGACGACCTGCCCGAGGCCGACCCGCTCTACGTGACCTGCCGGGGCGGCGGACGCTCGGCGCGGGTGGCCGCGTGGTTGCTCGCCAACGGCTACGACGCGGTCAACGTCGGCGGCGGCATGGGCGAGTGGCAGGCCGCGGGCCGGCCGATGGTCAGCGAGACCGGTCAGCCGCCGACGGTGGTCTGAGGCGCCCGGGCCAGCGCCCACGGCGGCCGCAGCAGCAGCGCCCGCAGGTCGGCCGCGGCCCACAGCGCGCCGCCGGCCAGCGCCAGCGCGCACGCCCCGGCGACCAGCTGCACGGCCAAGCCCTCGGTCAGCGAGCCGGCCAGTGCCAGGTAGGCCGAGAGCGCGACGACGGCCCACCGGGCGCGCACCCCGCCGGCCGCGGCGACGGCGAACAGCCCCCAGGTCAGGTACCAGGGGTAGAGCGCGGGCCCGCTGAGGGCCAGCACCAGCAGCGCCAGCCCGACGGTCGACATCGCCTGCCGGGGCGTGCCGGCGGCGGCCCGCCAGAGCAGCCAGGCCGCCAGCCCCGCGCCCGCCAGTGCCGCGACCGCCCGGCCGACGGAGAGGGCGCCGTCCAGGCCCAGGCCGTGCACCGCCCACGCCAGGGCGTAGGACAGCCACGTGCTGGGTGCGGTGCCGTTGCGCACCGTGCCGGGCACGCCCATGGCGCCCACCCAGCCCAGCGGGTCGGGCAGCAGCACCAGGACCCCGGCGCCGACCGCCGCGGCGGCGGCCACGGCC
>NZ_JAMXRZ010000228.1 GCF_024124375.1 Klenkia sp. PcliD-1-E | reverse complement strand
GGCAAGCCGCGCCGCAGCCGGTCCCGCCGCCGGGCGGTCGAGCCCGCCGCGGAGGAGTCCGGCACCGGCACCGACGACCAGCCGGCCGTCCTGCCCGCGCCGGACGCCGACGAGGACACCCGGGACACCGAGGACGACGGCACGGACGGCGACGAGGACGGCGACGGCGGCTCCGGCAGCCGGCGCCGCCGTCGGGGCCGCCGTGGCCGCGGCCGTGGCCGCTCCACCGAGGACGACGACGAGCAGAACGGCACCGCCGACGGCGAGTCCGGCGACGACGACACCGACGAGGACACCTCCGACGACGCCGAGGGCGAGGAGGACAGCACCGACGAGGGCGGCCGCTCCACCACCCGCCGCCGGCGGCGCCGTCGCCGCCGGGGGGAGTCCTCGGGCGAGTCCGCCGACACCTCCGACGACGACCGGCCCGAGCGCGCCGGCCGCAACGGCAAGGACTCCAGCGACGACGCCGTCCGCGGCGTGGCCGGGTCCACCCGGCTGGAGGCCAAGCGCCAGCGGCGTCGGGACGGCCGCGACACCGGTCGCCGCCGCGCCCCCATCCTGAGCGAGTCGGAGTTCCTGGCCCGCCGCGAGGCCGTCGACCGCGCGATGGTCATCCGCCAGCAGGGCGAGCGCACCCAGATCGCCGTCCTCGAGGACGACGTCCTGGTCGAGCACTACGTCACCCAGGCGCAGTCGACGTCCTTCGCCGGCAACGTCTACCTCGGCCGCGTGCAGAACGTGCTGCCCTCCATGGAGGCGGCCTTCGTCGACATCGGCAAGGGCCGCAACGCCGTGCTGTACGCCGGCGAGGTCAACTGGGAGACCGCCGGCCTGTCGGGCAAGTCGCGCTCCATCGAGCAGGCGTTGAAGTCCGGCGACAAGGTGCTGGTGCAGGTCACCAAGGACCCGATCGGGCACAAGGGCGCCCGGCTGACCCAGCAGATCAACCTGCCCGGCCGGTTCCTGGTCTACGTCCCCGGCGGCTCGATGACCGGGATCAGCCGCAAGCTGCCCGACACCGAGCGGCAGCGGCTCAAGGACGTCCTGAAGAAGATCGTCCCCGAGGACGCCGGCGTGATCATCCGGACCGCGGCGGAGGGTGCCTCGGAGGAGGAGCTGACCCGCGACGTCGCCCGGCTGCAGGCCCAGTGGGAGGTCATCCAGACCAAGGCCGGGTCGGCGACCAACGCCCCGACGCTGCTCTACGGCGAGCCCGACCTGGCCATCCGGGTCATCCGCGACGTGTTCAACGAGGACTTCAAGCGGCTGGTCGTGCAGGGCGACGACGCCTGGGACACCGTCGAGGCCTACGTCGCGCACGTCTCCCCGGAGCTGTCGCAGCGGCTGGAGCGCTACATCGGCAACGGTGACGTCTTCCGCGACCTGCGCATCGACGAGCAGCTGCTCAAGGCGCTGGACCGGAAGGTCTGGTTGCCCTCCGGCGGGTCGCTGGTGATCGACCGCACCGAGGCGATGACCGTCGTCGACGTCAACACCGGCAAGTTCACCGGCTCCGGCGGCAACCTGGAGCAGACGGTCACCCGGAACAACATCGAGGCCGCCGAGGAGATCGTCCGCCAGCTGCGGCTGCGCGACATCGGCGGCATGGTCGTCATCGACTTCATCGACATGGTGCTGGAGAGCAACCGCGACCTGGTGCTGCGCCGGCTCACCGAGTGCCTGGGCCGGGACCGGACCAAGCACCAGGTCGCCGAGGTCACCTCGCTGGGCCTGGTGCAGATGACCCGCAAGCGGGTGGGCCAGGGTCTGCTCGAGGTCTTCAGCGACACCTGCGAGCACTGCCGCGGCCGCGGCGTCGTCGTCCACCTGGACCCGAGCGAGAAGCGCTCCGGCGGGAACGGGCACGGCGGCAACGGCCACGGCGGCAACGGCGGCAACGGTGGGAACGGGCACGGCGGTGGCCGGACCCGGGCCGAGGACAGGCCTGCCGAGTCCGCGGGCGAGGAGGCGCCGGCCGGCGGGCCGGACGCCGAGGGCACCCAGGAGTCCTCGGGCCGGTCGGGGCGCCGCAACCGCGGGCGCCGCAACCGCGGTCGCAACGGCGACGAGCAGGTGGCCGAGGACGCCGCCGTGCTCGCCGCCAGCCGCGGCGACGACGCCGAGCACGCGGACGCCGATGTCCCCGACACCGGTGCTGCCGGGGCCACCCCGGAGGCCGACGTCCCCGGCACCGGGGACGCCGCGGGGGAGAAGGCCGGTGCCGTCGAGCCCGAGGAGGTCGCCGACGCCGTCGAGCAGGCGGTCGTCGACCGGGCCGTGGAGCACACCACCGACGAGCCGGCCGCCGTCGAGGAGCCTGCCGCCCCGCAGCTGCCCGAGCCGGCGGACGCGGTGACCGAGCAGACCCCGGCCACCAGCCCCGAGGGCGACGCCGCCCCCGAGCCCACCGCCACCCCCAAGCCCACCGCCACCCCCGAGCCCAGCGCCGACCCGGCACCGGCCATGACCGACTTGACG
>NZ_JAMXRZ010000227.1 GCF_024124375.1 Klenkia sp. PcliD-1-E | reverse complement strand
CGCCGGCCCCCGGTGCCGGGCGCGGCCGTGGCCCGCGAGCGGGCCAGCAGGGCCTCGACCGTCAGCTGGGAGTCGGTGGCGGCGCCGCGGGCGCGCGGGGGGGCACCGGAGCCGCGGGGACCACCGTCGGCCCCCCCGTGCCTGTCCTGCTCCGCCACCGGTTCCACACCCCGTTGTCGTGGTCGACGCCGGTCGACGCTGCGTCGACGGCGCGGTCCGCCCCGGCGCCGCCGGCGGCGCCGTCGGTACAGACTACGGGCTGAACGACACCGATGTGATTCACACGCCGTGGTCGACCTGTCGACCCGGTGTCACCGCGAGGCCTGTCGTGGTCGCCGCGATGGCCCCGGCGGCCGGTGCTGCGTACCGTCCGGCCGGTGAGGTTGCCGCAGCTGCCCGGCCCGTCGGACCTGATCGGAGCGGCCGAGGGCCTGCGCGACCTGGTCACCGAGTCCCTCGCCCTGGTACCCCGCGTCGTGGCCGCCGTGGGCGAGGTCGAGCAGCTGCTGGGCCGGGTCGCCCGGGTGCTGGACCGCGTCGAGACCGTCGTGGGGCGCGTCGACGCCGTCGTGGACCGGGCCGGGACCGTGGTCGCCGACGCATCGGGGACCAGGGAGCGGGCGGAGGTGCTCATCCGCGGCGCCGAGGCGACCCGGGCCTCCGCCGACGGGGCCGTCGCCGGCGCCGAGGGCACGCTGCGCGCGGCCGATGCCCTGGTGGCCGAGGCCCGCGCCACCCGGCAGGGTGCCGACGACCTGGTCAGCGGCGCCCGGTCGACCCGGGACGGCGCCGACACCCTCGTCGCCGAGGCCCGGGCCACCCGGGAGCGGGCCGACGCCCTGGTCGGGTCGGCCGGCGGCCTGCTGGACCGCACCGGCCCGTTGCTGGCCTCCTACGAACCGGCCCTCACCCAGCTGGCGCCGCTGCTGCAGCGGTTCGCCGACGACCTGGACCCCGCCGAGGTCGAGGCGCTGGTGCGCCTGGTGGACCGGCTGCCCGTGCTCGTCACCCACCTGGACGAGGACGTCCTCCCGGTGCTGGCGTCGCTGGACAACGTCGCACCCGACGTCCGCGCCCTGCTGGACACCGTGCAGGACCTGCGCGAGCTGGCCAAGGGGTTCCCCGGCTCCAAGCTGTTCCGCCGCCGCGGCGCGGAGGAGATCGCCGAGGAGGAGGCCGGGGGCCGACGACGCTGACCCCCGGCCCCGCTCAGTCCTCCGTGGGGTGCCCCAGCGCCCGGACGACCTCGCCGACCCGGTCGTAGCTGCGGGTCGGCTCCAGCCGGGCCAGCTCGTCGGCGACGGCGTCGGGGGCGCGGTGGTCGCGGGCGGCCTCGACCAGGTCGGCACCGGTGGCCGGGAAGTCGGCCCGGTCCAGCCAGCGGGCGAGCTCGGCGCGCAGCTGCACGGTGGCCTCGTCGATCCCGGACGGCGTGCCGCCGGTGAGCGTGCCGTCGGGGGCGAGGTCGACGTCGGGCTGGTCCTCGCCGCTCGGCTCGACCTCCCGCGACTCCTCGGTCCGCCCGCTGTGCCCGGTGCGGGTGATCGCCTCGGTCTCCGCCGCGAGCGCGTCGTCCACCCGGGCGCCGTGGGTGCCCGCGGTCTGCCGGTCCTCGCCGGGGCCGGTCACTGCTTCTCCAGGGCGTCGGGCTTGTGCACGGCCTTCTTGCCGGACTTGTCGCTCTTCACCTCGTACTGCGGGTCGTCGTCGCTGGCCTTGACCGTGCGGCCGGCCGCCTTCGTGTCGTCGGTGATCTTGCGGGTGACGGTGCCCTCGGTCTCGGTGCCGTGGGTCTTCCAGGTGACGTCGTCACCCTTCTCCAGGTCGTCGGCCACGGTGGTCCTCCTGCGCTCGGTCGGGATGTCGGGGTCCCCTTCCCGCCGCCGGGGGATAGCACACCTGCCGGGTGCGACCGGTCCGCCGGTCCCCCGTCGGGGTGAGACCGGCGGCGGACGGAGCCGCAGCACGCCGGTGCTCACGTAGCGTGGTCGTCGGTCAGGTCGCTCCGCCGTCGGCCGCCTCAGCGGTCACGGAAGGTGAGCACCCGGCCCGCGAGCGCCGGCCCGGTCGGTCCCCTCCCCCGGGACCGGCCGGGTCGGCCCGCTGCGGCGCCTAGGCTGGCCGGTCGTGACCGACCCGACCGGCGCCCGCCCCGTCGACGTGCTGACCGTCCTGGCCTCCGCACCGGTCACGCCGTCCGTCGTCCGGGTCACCCTCCGCGGTGCCCCCGAGGTGGTGGCGGCGGCGCAGCCCACGCTCGCCGTGCTGGTGCCGCGGGTCGGGGACCGCGACCCGGTGTGGCCGACCGTGGCCCGCGACGGCCGCATCGTGTGGCCCCAGGGCAGCCACGGGGTCAGCCTCCGCAGCTACACGGCACGCCGGCAGGACCCGGCCACCGGCGAGGTCGACGTCGACTTCGTGCGGCACGGCGACGGGCCCGCCGCCGCCTGGGCCGCCGCGGCCGCGCCGGGCGACGTCCTCGGGCTGGCCAGCACCGCCCCCCTGGGCGCCC
>NZ_JAMXRZ010000226.1 GCF_024124375.1 Klenkia sp. PcliD-1-E | reverse complement strand
TGTCCGTGGCCGTGCCAAAGTCCCCACGGGTGGCCATCGAGAAGTCCCCGCTGATGGCCAGGTAGGTCCCCGTCCCTCGCTCGTCGTGTCGATCGTGAGCTGAGGCCCTGGGCGGTGACGGTGGCGGTGTCTAGCCAGTCACCGCACCGCCCAGGGGAGCTCCATTGAAGTCTGCGAGGGAAGAGTTGGACGTGTTGACCGCCTACCGCGAGGTGGGCAGCTACCGGGGAGCCGCGGCGATCTGCGGCACGACCCACAAGACCGTGAAGCGGATCGTTGAGCGGCACGAGGCCGGCGGGCAGCGCCCGATCCGGGTGCCGCGGCCGGCGAACTACGAGGCGGTGCGCGACCTGGTGGCCGGCCAGGTCGAGAAGACGCACGGCCGGATCAGCGCCAAGCGGCTGCTGCCGGCGGCGCGGGCGGCCGGCTATGGGGGGTCGGCGCGCAACTTCCGGCGACTGGTCGCGGCCGAGAAGAACACGTGGCGACGGGAGAACGCGCGGACCCGCCGGCCGGCGGTGTGGGCGCCGGGTGAGGTGCTGGCCATCGACTGGGGGGTGCTCGGTGGGCTGCACGTGTTCTGCGCGGTGCTGGCGTTCTCCCGGGTCCGGTTCGTCCGGTTCGCCGCTGACGAACGCGCCGAGACCACCCTCGCGTTGCTCGCGGAGTGCTTCGAGACCTTGGGCGGGGTGCCGAAGGTGGTGCTCGCGGATCGAATGGGCTGCCTGAAGGGCGGCGTGGTCGCCGACGTGGTGGTGCCGACCCCGGACTACGTCCGGTTCGCTGCGCACTACCGGTTCCGCCCGGACTTCTGCCGGGCCGCTGACCCGGCCAGCAAGGGCATCGTGGAGAACCTGGTCGGCTACGCCAAGACCGACCTGATGATCCCGCTGCTCGGGGAGGGCGCGGCGGCCGATCTGGCCGAGGCGAACGCGGCCGCGGCCAGCTGGTGCGCCGAGGTCAACGGCGTGCTGCACTCGGAGATCGCCGCGGTGCCGGCCGCCCGGCTGGAGACCGAGCGGGAGTTGCTGGGTGCGCTGCCCTCGCTGCGCCCGGCCATCGGCCGCACGACGCTGCGCAAGGTCGACAAGCTGTCGTGCGTGCGGTTCTCCTCGGCCCGCTACTCGGTGCCCACCGCGCTGATCGGCACCCAGGTCGCGCTGCTGGCCGCTGACGGGCGGCTGACCATCGTGGCCCCCGCCACCGGCGAGGTCGTCGCCGAACACCCGTTGGTCGCACCCGGGGAGGCCAGCGTGCTGGATGAGCACTACGGCGGCCCGCGCCGGGCGCCGCAGCGCGCCCCGCGGCCAAGGAGCGCGGCGGAGCAGGCGTTCTGCGCGCTCGGGCCGGTCGCCGAACGGTGGCTGGTCGGCGCCGCCGCGGCCGGCAACACCCGGCTGGGCCCGGAGCTGGCCGAGCTCTCGGCGCTGGAGGCCGCGCACGGCCGCGACGCACTCACCGGGGCGCTGGGCCGGGCGGTCGCCTTCGGCCGCTGGCACGCCGCCGACATCCGATCGATCCTGGCTGCCGGCGCCGGAGTCGCTCAGGTCCGCCCGGCCGGGCAGGCGCTGGTCATCGAGCTGCCGGCCACCGCCAGCCGGTCGCTGACCGAGTACTCGATGGGCAAGATCTCCGGCACCGGCGCGGCCACCGGGACGATCGCTGGGGCGGGGGCATGACCGCGACCGCACCGCCGCCGCTGCCCGCCGATCTGGAGGGCGGGCTGCGCCGGCTCAAGCTCGCCGCGATGCGCTCCATCGCCCCGGAACTGCTGATCACGGCCAAGACCCAACGCTGGGCGCCCGAGGAGCTGCTCCGCGCCCTGGTCGAGGCCGAGATCGGCGCCCGGGACGCCTCCAACACCCGGCTGCGCCTGAAGGCCGCCGGCTTCCCGATGGTCAAGACGGTCGAGGAGTTCGACCTGGGCGCCAGCAGTATCCCCGCCCCGACCTGGCAGTACCTGACCAGCCTGGAGTGGATCCGCGCAGCGGAGAACCTCTGCCTGGTCGGCCCGGCCGGCACCGGCAAGAGCCACACCCTGCTCGCCCTCGGCCACGCCGCCGTGCTCGCCGGGCACCGGATCCGCTACTTCACCGCCGCCGACCTGGTCGAGACCCTCTACCGCGGGCTGGCCGACAACAGCGTCGGCCGGGTCATCGACACCCTGCTGCGCAACGACCTGATCATCGTCGACGAGGTCGGCTTCGCGCCGCTGGACGACACCGGCACCCAGCTGCTGTTCCGGTTCGTCGCCGCCGCCTACGAACGCCGCGCCCTGGGCATCGGCTCGCACTGGGCCTTCGACCAGTGGGGCCGCTTCCTGCCCGAACACACCACCGCAGTCAGCCTCCTGGACCGGCTGCTGCACCACAGCGTCGTCATCGCCACCGACGGCGAGTCCTACCGGATGCGCCAAGCCCGCACCCGAGGAGGTGACCGCCCCACCCGCTAATCACCGCGAGGGGCGGGGACTTTCACCTGGCCACCAACGGGGACCTGAGCTTGGCCATTGACA
>NZ_JAMXRZ010000225.1 GCF_024124375.1 Klenkia sp. PcliD-1-E | reverse complement strand
CGGCGGCCAGCACGCCGTCGCTGAGCACCAGCACCGCCGCGCCCGGGTCGAGGTCGACCGCGGCGACGTCCCGCGCCCCCGGCGCTCCCAGCAGCGGGCCGGTCGGCAGCCGCAGCCGACCGCCCGGTGACCCGTCGCCGGGCAGCCACCACAGCTGCGGTGCCCCGGCGACGACGAGCTCGAGGCGGCAGGTGGTCCGGTCCGCCCGCAGGAAGACCCCCCGCAGGAGCCCGGCGGCCCCCTCCCGCGCGAGGACGTCGTCGACGCTGCGCACCTGGTCCAGCAGCGACGAGCCGGCCCGGCGGGCCTGGCGCGCTGCCGCGACCGCCAGGGACGTGTCGGTGGCCGGCACGCCGTCGCCGGCGCACTCGACCAGGCAGGCCGACAGGTGGTCGCCGTCGACGCTCCAGTCGAACAGGTCGCTGGTCGCCACGTGCGCCGGTTCGAGCAGCGCGGCGACCCGCAGCGGCCGGTGGTGCTGCTCCAGCGGCGGCAGCACCGTCCACTGCCGCTCGGCCGTGACGCTGTACTCCCAGGACCTCCGTTGCAGCTCCGCCTGGTCGCTGGTCCGGGCGGCCGCCTGCAGCGCGGTGGCCATGGTCGCGGTGACCAGGGCCCAGGCGTCGTCGTCCAGGTCGGGTGCGCTGCCGTCGACCTCCAGCACGCCCCACCGGCTGCCCCGCAGCTCGACCGGCGCGTGGGTGCAATCGGGCGACCGGCGCACCGTCCCGGCGCGGAAGGCCCGGGCCACCGGCGCCGGTCCCCCGACCTCGGCACCGTCGTCGCTGTCGGGGACGCGCAGCCACCGGTGCTGGTGGTCCACCAGCCAGAGGCGGACCGCGCCCGTGCCGCTGGCCTCGGCCCACGCCCGGGCCAGGGCCGCGGCCACCGCGTCGGGCGGGGCCAGCGCAGCCGCCGCACCGAGGTGGCCCAGGGCCGCGTGCAGCCCGGCCCGGCCCTGGGCGTCGGGTCGGGGGTCCTCGGTGGCGCGGAGCGGGGTGGTCGGCACGTGCGGCTGGTTCCCCGGCCGGGCCGCTCTACTCCTGGGCCGCGGGCACCGCTGCCCCCAGTGCGGCGACCAGTGCTGCCCGTTCGCCGCCGGGCAGGCCGGCGATCGCACGGCCGAGGCGGTCCACCTGCGCGGCGTCGATCCGCTCCAGCAACCGCCTGCCCTGGCCGGACAGCGACACCCGGACCTCGCGGCGGTCCGACCGCGCCCGGGCGCGGTGGACCACGCCGTAGGCCACCAGCCGGTCGACCAGCCGGCTGGCGTTCGAGGCCACCACCCCGAGGGCCTCGGCGACCTGGGCGACGGTGGCACCGCTCTCCAGCCCGGCGACCACACGCAGCCCGGACAGCTGCACCGGGGTCAGGCCCTCCGCCGTCTCCCGGGCCGCGACCCCCATCGCCTCGTGCAGCGCACGGGCCGCACGCAGGGCGGCGGGGTCGACGGTGACAGCGGTGTCAGCGGTGTCCAGCACGGATGCCTCCTGTCTCGGGCTGCGCTGAGCTCGCACTCTGCCACAGGCGCATTCATTGCCACCACACACAAGTTGCGTAGGCGCAACGAGTGAGCTCATGGTGGGGACCCCAATCAGCGCACCACGCGGGAGAGACCGTGACCCCTGTTCCTGAACTGCAGACCCTCAGCCTCGGGCTGTACGACCTGGTCTTCTACGCCCTCGTCGCAGCAGGCTTCGCCCTGTTCGCCTACTTCGTCTACACCTGGAAGACCACTTCCGAGATCGCCCCCAAGTACCGGCCCGCCGTCCTGGCCGACCTGCTCATCGGCGGGGTGGCGATGCTGTCCTACGCCGTGCTCGCACTGAAGTGGGACACCGGCTACGACCTGGTCGGCAACGTCTACCAGCCCAACGCGCAGGCCCGCTTCGCCCTCGCGCCCCGCTACATCGACTGGACCGTCACCGTCCCGCTGCTGACCGCGGAGTTCCTCGCCGTCACCACCGTGGTCGGCGCCAAGGCCCGCAGCCTGCGCTTCACCACCATGGCCGCGGCGTTCCTGATGATCATCACCGGCTACTTCGGTTCCCAGGTGGTGTCCCAGGGACGCAGCACCACCGGCCTGGTCGTCTGGGGCATCATCAGCACGCTGTTCTACGTCTACCTCTACGTCGCCCTCATCGGTGCGCTGCGCTCCTCGATGCCGGAGCTGCCGCCGGCCGCGGCGACCAGCCTGCGCAACGCCGCGATCGTCCTGCTGGGCACCTTCGGGGTCTACCCCCTCGTCTACGCCATCCCGGTGTTCGTCGACGTCACCCCCGCCTGGCTGGCCGGCATCCAGCTGACCTACTCCGCCGCCGACGTGCTGGCCAAGGTCGGCTTCGGCATCCTCGTCCACAAGGTCGCCAAGCTGCGCACCGCCGCCGACGTCGAGGCCGGCCTCACCCCGCACCCCGAGCCGGTGTTCATCTCCCAGGTGCAGGTGGCCGCCGCCGTCCTGCCGCCCACCGACGGCGCAGCCGCCGCCGCGGAGGCGCGACGGGCCGCGGCCGACGGCCGCGTCCCCAGCCGGGCGTGACCACCGCCGCGCCGGGGTGGCTGCGCACCAGCCACCCC
>NZ_JAMXRZ010000224.1 GCF_024124375.1 Klenkia sp. PcliD-1-E | reverse complement strand
CGCACCCGGGCGGTCCGGCGACCAGGAGCCCGCCGGTGCGGAGCAGGTCCACCGTGACCGGCGCGCCGCCGTCGCCGCCCGGGCCCAGCAGTGCCACCCCCGGCCGCAGCCCCGGGACGTGCGGGGCGGCCGGGTCGGCGGGCAGCTCGACCACCTCCACCCGCCCGGCGACCGGGGCCGGACCGGGGTCCGTGCGGGGGTCGGGCAGCGGGCGGGGCAGGGCGAGCTGCACCTCGGTGGCGTCGTCGTCGAGCAGCGCACGCCCCGGTGGCCGGTGACCGGGGACCTTGGCCGCCGGCACACCCGCGACCGCGTAGTCGGCGCGGTCGGCCAGCGGCAGCAGCAGCCGGTGCCCCACCGCGCCGGCCAGCCGGCTCCCCGGCAGCACCCGGTCGGCGGTGAGCACGGCGGTGAGCCCGGCCGCGGCCCCCTCCCGGACCAGCCGCAGCAGCGCGGCGCCGCCGGACCCCGGCGTCAGCTCCTCCAGCTCGGAGGTCACCGGGTCGACGCCGTCGACGAGCAGCAGCAGGCGGGGGTGGCGCCCGGGGGTGGTGCGCCGCCGGTCCACCTCCTCCTGCAGCCGGGCGACCAGCCGCTCCAGCCGGTGACCCGCTCCGCGCGCCACCACCGTGCCGGTGTGCGGCAACCCGGACGCGGCGCGGGCGAGCTCACCCCCTGCGGAGTCGACCGCGTGCACGTGCAGCTCTCCCGGGCCGAGGCCGGCGACCGCCTCGCCCAGCAGGGTGCGCAGCGCCGTGGTCCGCCCGCTGCGCGGCCCGCCGACCACCAGCCAGCCGCCGCCGGTGTCCAGGTCGACGAGCAGGTCGTCCCGGCGCTGCAGGTCCGGCCGGTCGACCAGGCCCCAGCGCAGCCGACCGGCCGTGCCGGGGGCCCGGTCCTGCGGGCCGACGTGGTCGGGGAGCGCCGGCAGCCAGGGCCGGGGCGGTGGGGGCAGGCCCTCCGCGCGGGCGCGCAGCGCGTGCACCTGCCCGGCCAGGTCGGTGCCACCCGGCGGCGGGGACGGCTCACCCGTCGCCGGCCGCGGCGGCCAGCGCCGCACCTGCACGCCGTCACCGGCGTCCGCGGGCACCCCCACCCGGGCCACCTGCAGGAGCACCGGCGGCTCGGACCCCACCCGGAGCAGGGCCCGGCCCGGCCGGTCGACCGGCAACCGGGCGGCGTCGGGCATGCCGAGCACGTCGCGCGACCCGGTCTCGTCGGTGGTGCGCAGGCACAGCCGGACGGTGCAGTTGGCGCGGATCTCCGGGCTGACCGACCCCGACGGCCGCTGCGTGGCCAGCACCAGGTGCACCCCGAGGGACCGGCCCCGCTGGGCGATGGCGACCAGGCCGGGCACGAAGCCGGGCAGCTCCTCGCCGAGGGTGGCGAACTCGTCCACGACGATGACCAGCCGAGGGAGGAGCACGTCGGGGGGCAGCTCGGCGAGGTCGCGCGCCCCGCACTCGGCCAGCACCCGTTCCCGGCGGGTCAGCTCCGCGGTCAGCGAGCGCAGCGCCCGGGCGGTGGAGGCGCCGTCGAGGTCGGTGAGCACGCCGACCGTGTGCGGCAGGTCGGCCGCCTCCCCGAAGGCGGCGCCGCCCTTGTAGTCGACGAGCAGGAAGCTGCACAGGTCCGGCGGGTGGGCGGTGGCCAGCCCCAGCACGAGCGTCCGCAGCAGCTCGGACTTCCCGGCCCCCGTCGTCCCGGCGACGAGTGCGTGCGGGCCCAGCGCGCACAGGTCGAGGGTCACCGTGCCCGCGGCGGCCGTGCCGAGGACGGCCGAGAGCGTCGTCCGCGACCGCGACCACGGGGTCGGCACGGGGCCGACGAGGTCCCGCCACCGCACCGCGTCGGGCAGACCGCCGGGACCGGCGGGCACGGTCAGCGGGGCCAGGTCGGCGGCCACCTGCTCGGCCAGCCCCGCGGCGAGCTGGTCCAGGACGAGGTCGGCGTCCGGCCGGCCGGCGCGGCGCAGCCGGGCCCTCGCCCCGGTCTCGCCGGCCACCTCCAGCAGCGCCGTCGCCCCGCCCGGCACCCGCCCGACGACCACCGCCCCGTCCTGGCGCGCCTGCCGGAGCCGCTCGGCGTCCTCGTCGCCGAGCTGCCCGTCCACCACGACGAGGCGGACCCCGTCCGGGCCCGGGGTCGGCTCCAGGTGCGGCAACCACCGGGCCCAGATCCAGTCGGCGGCCTCGGCGTGCCCGGTCAGGAGGGTGAGGGAGACCGCGTCCGGTGGGTGCAGGACCGCGACCTGGCAGACCAGTTGCCGCAGCGCCCCCAGCACGGCGGGCCGGGGACCACGGACCTCCAGCCCGCCCTCGCGCAGGTCCAGCAGCACCGGGAGCCGGGCTGCCCGGACCGGCGCCGGTGCGCCCTCGCCGTGCCGCCGGGAGACACCGGTGCTGCCCGGACCGGTGCCCACCCGGACCACCAGCAGGCCGGGGTCGGTGGCCGGCCGCTCCCACAGCGGCGCACCGCGTCGCCGTGCCGCCGCGACCAGGCAGGCCGGGTCGGGGGCCAGCTGCTCGCGCAGGCCGGTCTCGGCGGCGACCGCGGCGGCCACCTCGGTGTCGGCGCGGGCGAGGTCGACGACGTGCTCGGCGGTGCG
>NZ_JAMXRZ010000223.1 GCF_024124375.1 Klenkia sp. PcliD-1-E | reverse complement strand
GGTGACCTCGCCGCGGGCGGTACCGTGGGCCCCCGCGTCGCGCACGCCGCGACCGCCACCGGCGCCCCGGCGCCCGACCGGGTGCCGGCCGATCCGCGCGACCGCCCCGCCCGACCCGCTCGCCCGAGGAGGCCCCTGGTGTCCACGTCCCCCGGCTCCCGCTCCGGACCGGTCGCCGCCGAGCGCCTGACCGCCTGGTTCGCCCCGGTGGTCGCCGACTCCGGCTACGACCTCGAGGACCTCGACGTCCGCGCGGCCGGCAACCGCTTCGTCGTCCGCGTCGTCGTCGACCGCGACAGCGGGGTGAGCCTGGACGACGTCGCAGAGGTCAGCCGGGCGCTGTCCGACGTCCTGGACGCCGAGGACGACGACCTCGGTCGCTCGCCCTACGTCCTGGAGGTCACCAGCCCCGGTGTCGACCGGCCGCTGACCCTGCCGCGGCACTGGCGGCGCAACGTCGGCCGGCTGGTCACCACCAGCGCCGGCGGGGAGCAGCTGGTCGGCCGGGTCGTCTCGGTCGACGACGGCGGCGTCGTGCTCGCCGTGGAGAAGGGCGGGGCCAAGAAGGGCCAGGTCCGCAAGCCCGCCGGCGACCGGGCGCTGAGCTGGGCCGAGCTCGGCGAGGGGCGGGTGCAGGTGGAGTTCAACCGCCCGGCCGGTCACCGCGACGCGCACCTGGTCCACGACGGCCCCGATGGCCCCGAGGGTCCCGACGACGACGCGGACGACGAGCACGACGCAGCAGAAGGAGAACAGTGAACATCGACGTGACCGCCCTCAAGGCGGTCGAGCGCGAGAAGGGCATCCCCGCCGACACCGTGCTGCAGGCGATCGAGACCGCCCTGGTCACCGCCTACCGGCACGCCGACGGGGCGGCCAAGCACGTCCGCGTGCAGATCGACCGCAAGAGCGGCGAGGTCGTCGTCCTGGCCCAGGAGCTGGGCGAGGACGGCGAGGTCGTGCACGAGTGGGACGACACCCCCACCGACTTCGGCCGGATCGCGGCCAGCACCGCCAAGCAGGTCATCGTGCAGCGGCTGCGCGACGCCGAGCACGAGCAGACCTTCGGTGAGTACGCGGGCAAGGAGGGCGACATCGTCGGTGGCGTCGTGCAGGCCCACGAGCGCCGCAACAACGAGGGCACCGTGCTGGTCGACATCGGCAAGGTCGAGGCCAACCTGCCCGCCACCGAGCAGGTCCCCGGCGAGTCCTACCCGCACGGCAGCCGGCTGAAGGCCTACGTGGTCAGCGTGGCGCGCACCTACCGCGGCCCGCAGGTGACCGTCTCCCGCAGCCACCCCAACCTCGTCCGCAAGCTGTTCGCGCTGGAGGTCCCCGAGATCGCCGACGGCAGCGTCGAGATCGTGGCGGTCGCCCGCGAGGCCGGGCACCGGTCCAAGATCGCCGTCCGCACGTCGGTGCCGGGGCTGAACGCCAAGGGTGCCTGCATCGGCCCCATGGGGCAGCGGGTGCGCAACGTGATGGGCGAGCTGCACGGCGAGAAGATCGACATCGTCGACTGGTCGGACGACGAGGCCACCTTCGTGGCCAACGCGCTGTCCCCGGCCCGGGTGAGCAGCGCCCGGGTGGTCGACCCGGCCGCCCGCGCCGTGCGCGTCGTGGTGCCGGACTACCAGCTGTCGCTGGCCATCGGCAAGGAGGGCCAGAACGCCCGCCTGGCCGCCCGGCTGACCGGCTGCCGGATCGACATCCGCAGCGACGCGCAGCCCGAGACACCCGACACCGTGTCGCCGGGGGAGGGGCGGGCCCCGTTGCGGTCGGCCCCCCGTCCCGCCGGGACCCCGGCGGGTCCCCCGCCGCGGGGTGGCGCCTGGCCCGGGGTCCGGCGACCGGAACACCGCGGGCCGTCGGCGCGCTAGACTGCTCGATGGCCGCTTCGCCGATCCCGGTCCGCACCTGTGTGGGGTGCCGGCAACGCGCTCCGGTCACCGAACTGCTGCGCGTCGTCGTACGGGACTCCCGGCTGGTGCCGGACCCCGCCCGGCGGCTGCCCGGCCGGGGCGCCTCCGTGCACCCCGTCCCGGACTGCGTGCGGGCAGCGGTCCGGCGTCGGGCATTCCCGCGGGCACTGCGCAGCAGCGCCCCGCTGGTGACCGACCAGCTCGAGGACCACGTCGCCACCCCGTCACCCGACGGCGCACCGGCGCGGCCCGCACCACAGCAGTGACCAGCACCAACCGTCGGACCGGCACCCGGCCGGTCCGCTCGTCGAGAGCAGGACGACCTCGGATGACCCACCCGTGAAGTCGCACCGATGACCATGTACCACTGACGACGAGGTCGCGCGGGCCAGCCGCCGGCCTCACCCCGTGAGGAGACCAGTGCCAGGCAAAGCCCGCGTGCACGAGCTCGCCAAGGAGCTCGGCATCGACAGCAAGGCCGTGCTCGCCAAGCTCAAGGAGCAGGGCGAGTTCGTGAAGTCCGCATCGTCCACCGTCGAGGCCCCCGTGGCCCGACGGCTGCGCGAGGATCGCGCTGTTCATCGACGAGATGCAGGACGTGCAGCCCGACGACGTCAGCGCCATCTGCGCCGCCTGCCACGAGCTGTCCCAGCAGGGCGCCCCGCTGATCGTCGTCGGCGCGGGTCTGCCGCACC
>NZ_JAMXRZ010000222.1 GCF_024124375.1 Klenkia sp. PcliD-1-E | reverse complement strand
CGGCCGTGGTGGTGCTGCTGCGGTCCCGGGCCACCGCGCACCCCGGGGCGTGGCGGCTGTACGCGGCGTCGCTGCTGGTCGGCTGCGCGGGCTCGGGCGCGGTCGTGCTGGTGGAGGGGTCCAGCCGCGCCGCGGTGCTGGCCAGCCTGCCGGGGCAGGCCCTCGGTGCGGTCGCGCTGCTGGGCATGGTCGACAGCGGGGTGCGGCGCGCCCAGCGCGCGACCACCGTGCCGGCCCTCGCGCTCTACGTGGTGGCCGTGCAGCTCGGCCTGCACGCGGGCCTGGAGCTCGTCGCGCTGGTCCCCGGCCTCCCTCCCGCCCTGGACCCCACGTCGTCCCTGCTGCTGGCCAGCGGCGCGGCGCTGGTGACCGGGTCCGCGCTGCTGGTGTTCGCCACACAGCGCCCCAGTGGCGGCGGGCGGGGAGCGGCGTTGCTCACCGCGCAGGCCAGCTGGTCGCTGGTCGCGCTCACCGCCCAGCTGACACCCCGGGACCTGGGGTCACCGCTGCAGGCGGTCACGGTGGTGGCCGGCGCGGTGGCCACCGCCGCCGTCCTGCGCGCGCTGCGGCTGGACACCGGGGAGCCCCCGGGTCCGTCGTCCGCGTCCTCACCCGGCCGGGCGGCCACCACCGCGCTGCTGCCGCACGTGGCCGCCCTGCTCGGGGGCACCCTGCTCCTGGTCACCGTGGCGGTCACCGGGCGCATCGGCACGGGGTCCTTCGCCCTGGGCGTCGTGGGTCTCGGTCTCCTGCTGGTGCACCAGTTCGCCGCGTGGCGGGCGCACACGCAGCTGCAGGAGACCCTGCGCCGCAGCGAGGCGCGCTTCCGCACCCTGGTGCGGGGCAACGTCGACCCCGTCGTCGTGCTCGACGAGGGACTGCGGATCAGCTGGGTGTCCCCCACGATCGACGAGCTGCTCGGGCTGGACGCCGACGGGCTGGTGGGCCGCCCGCTCACGCTGCTCGTGCACCCGGACGACGCCGCCTGGTTGCTCGACGCGCTGCGGGCACCCGCGGTGGACGGCCCCGGCGAGGACACCACCGTCACCGCCCGGCTGCGGCACCGGGACGGTCGCTGGCGGCTGGTCCGGGCCCGGGTCCGCGACCTGCGCGCCGACCCCGACGTGGGTGCCCTGGTGCTCTACGCCCGGGACGTCACCGACACCGTCCCGGCGGCCACCTCCCGGGAGGCGCTGCGGGCCACGGAGACCGTCGACGCCGCCAGCGGTCTGCCCAACGGCACGGTGCTCGCCCAGCGGCTCGCCGTCCCCGCGCGCTCGGGCAACGGGCCGACCGCCACCCAGGGCGCCCTGCTGCTGCTCGCCGTCCCGGGGCTGCTGGACGAGCCGCCGGCGGCGCTGTCGGCGGTGCTCACCGCGGTCTCCCGGGTGCTGCGCGGTGGGGACTGGCTGGCCCGCACCGCGGTGGACCAGTTCGCCGTGCTGGTGGAGGGCGGGGTGGCCGAGGCCGAGGTGGTGGGCGCCCGCCTGGTCGGTGCGCTGGACCGCCTGCCCCCGTCCGCCGACCGGCCGACGCCCCGCTGCGCGGTCGGCGTGACGACGCTGGTGCCCGAGCTGAGCGGGGGCGACCTGCTCCGGCGGGCCGAGGTGGCGCTGCGCAGCGCGCTCGACGCGGGGACCGGGCCGGGCCGGGTGGCGCGCTGGTCCACCGCCGAGCGCGAGCGCAACGACCGCCGCGACCTGCTGCGCGCCGACCTCGGCCGGGCGCTGACCCAGGGGCAGCTGCGACTGGTCTACCAGCCGGTGGTCGACGTGGCCCTGCACCGCACCGCCACCGTCGAGGCGCTGCTGCGCTGGGACCACCCCGTGCTCGGCGAGGTGTCGCCGGCGGAGTTCGTCCCGCTGGCCGAGGAGAGCGCCCTCATCACCGAGCTGGGCCGCTTCGTGCTGCAACGGGCGACCCGGGACGTCGCCGGCCTGGCCGACGCGCGGGTCGCGGTCGCGGTGAACATCTCGACCCGGCACCTGGTGGGCGGCTCGCTGGTCGCCGACGTGTCCGGTGCGCTGGCCGGCAGCGGGCTGGCGCCGTCCCGGTTGCTGGTGGAGATCACCGAGTCGGTGCTCGTGGAGGACCAGCACGTGGACGCCGACCTGCAGGCGCTGCGGGCCTGCGGGGTGCGCGTCGCCCTCGACGACTTCGGCACCGGGTGGTCCTCCCTGGCCTACCTGGCCGGGCTGCCGGTCGACGTGCTGAAGATGGACAAGCAGTTCCTGCAGGGCATCGAGAGCGACCCCCACCGCCGCGAGCTGTGCCGGGTGGTGCTCGACCTGGGCACCAGCCTCGGTCTGCCGGTGATCGTCGAGGGGGTCGAGACCGAGGCCGAGCTGCACCTGGTGCGGGCGATGGGCCACCGCTACGTGCAGGGCTACGTGCTGTCCCGCCCCGTGGAGCTCGGTGAGCTCGACCAGCGCCTGGACACCCTCGACACCGCCACCCGGGAGGTCCCCGCATGACCGCGTCCACCCTGCCGGAGGGCACCGGCTGGCAGCCCGGTGCGCTGGTCCTCGGCCTGGTCGCGGTGGCGGTCGCCGTCCTGCTGGCCCGGGAGGTCCGCCGCCGGCCGGCCGGCGGCCGCGGCCCCTGGGTGCTGCTCGCCCTCGGCGCGGTCGCCG
>NZ_JAMXRZ010000221.1 GCF_024124375.1 Klenkia sp. PcliD-1-E | reverse complement strand
AGGGCCTGGGCGGCCTCGCTGGTGCCGACCGGGCCGACCTCGGCGCGGGTACGGTCGCGCGGCCCGCTGTCGGCGCTCGCCGACCCACCGACCACCGGGAGACGCCGTGACCAGCCCCGCCCCGACCGGCACCCAGCACGAGCTCGTGTCCGGCGACGTGCGCGCCGTCGTCACCGAGGTCGGTGGTGGGCTGCGCGAGCTCACCGTCGGCGGCCGACCCCTGGTGGTGGGCTTCCCGGGCGGTTCCCCGCGCCCGCTGTTCCGGGGGTCGGTGCTCGCGCCGTGGCCGAACCGGGTGGGCGACGGCCGGTACACCTTCGGCGGCTCGGAGCAGCAGCTGGCGGTGACCGAACCCGATCGCGGCAACGCGCTGCACGGCCTCGTCTGCTGGAGCCCCTGGCGGGTGCTCGACCGCTCGGCCAGCACGCTGCGCCTGGGCGTGCGCGTGTGGCCGCAGCAGGGCTGGCCCCACGTGCTGGACGTCGAGGTGGGCTACGAGCTCCTGGCCACCGGGCTGCGGTGGTCGGTCGAGGGCCGCAACGTCGGCTCCGACCCGGCCCCGTGGGGCAGCTCCGTGCACCCCTACCTGGTCGCCGGGCGCGGCCGGGTCGACGACTGGGAGCTGCAGCTGCCGGCCGACCGGGTCCTCTCCGTCGACGACGCGCGGCTGCTGCCCACCGGACTGGTCGACGTCGCGGGCAGCGACCTGGACTTCCGCACCCGGCGCTCGTTGCGCGGCGTGGCGGTCGACCACGCCTTCACCGGTCTCGCCACCGCCGACCGGGCCACCGCCAGGGTCTGGGGTGCCGACGGGTCAGGGGTGGCGATGCACTGGTCGCCGGCCCAGCTGCCCTGGGTGCAGGTGCACACCGCCGACCGCCCCGAGCCCGCCCTCGACCGGGTCGGACTGGCGGTCGAGCCGATGACCTGCCCGCCGGACGCCTTGCGCTCGGGCACCGACCTGGTGGTCCTGGCGCCGGGTGCGTCCCATGCCGCAGCGTGGGAGATCGAGGCGCTCAGCCGCTGACCCGCGCGACCGCCGCCGAGGGCGGGACGGCACCGGGGTGCAGCAGCGAGGCGATCGCCTCCACCCCGTCCACCAGCCGGGGCCCGGGCCGGACGACCAGCCCGTCGGCGTCGATCGCCCACACGGTGCGGCCGGGCAGCGCGGCGACCACGTCCCGGGCCTGCTGCACCGCGGCGTCCAGGCCGTAGCCGCAGGGGGCGACGAGCACGACGTCCGGGTCGGCGGCCTCGACCGCGACCCAGGTGGTGGGCACGCTGCGGGAGCCGCTGGCCGCGCCGACCGGGTCGCCCCCGGCGGCCGTGACGAGGTCGGGGACCCAGTGCCCGGCGGTGAACGGCGGGTCGGTCCACTCAACCACGGCCACCCGCGGCCGGGGCCGACCCGCCACCGCGGCGGCGACGGCGTCCAGCCGGGCGCGCAACCCGGCCACCACCGCGGCGGCCCGCTGCGGCACCCCGGTGCGCTCGCCGACGACGGTGATCGTGGCCAGCACGTCCGCGAGCGTGTGCGGGTCGAGGGTGAGCACGTCGGCGGCGGTGCCGAGGTGGGCCAGCGCGTCGCGCACGGAGCCGGCGGGGAGCGCGCAGACCTGGCAGAGGTCCTGGGTGAGGACCAGGTCGGGGGCGAGGTCGGCCAGCGCCCCGGCGTGCAGGGTGTAGAGGTCCTCCCCCGCGGCGACCCGGGCCCGCACCGCGGCGTCGACCTCGCCGGGGGTAAGCCCGCGGGTGTCCAGCCCGCCGACCACGACGGTCGCGCGCTCCCGGACACCCGGGGGGTGGTCGCACTCGTGGCTGACGCCGACCAGGTCGCCGGCGAGACCGAGGGCGGCCACCACCTCGGTGGCCGAGGGCAGCAGCGAGACCAGGCGCACGCCCCGACGGTAGGCCGTAGCGTCGGGTCATGGACCTCCCCGCCGGCCTGCTCGAGCTGCTGCGCACCCCCGCACCGTGCTTCGTCGCGACCCTGATGCCCGACGGCTCACCGCAGATGACGCAGACCTGGGTCGACGCCGACGACGAGGGCCGGATCCGGGTCAACTCCGTCGCCGGGTTCCAGAAGGTGCGCAACGTCGAGCGCGACCCCCGGGTCGCGCTGAACATCGCCGACCCGGCCGACCCGTCCCGTTACTTCGGGGTCCGCGGTCGGGTCGTGGACATCACCACCGAGGCCGCGGTCGAGCACATCGAGGCGCTGGCGCAGAAGTACCTCGGCGGTCCCTACCCCTGGTACGGCGGCCGCGACCAGCAGCGGGTGATCATGACGATCGAAGCGGGGTCGGTGCACTCCCCGCAGGGCTGAGCGCGGCCCGGGCACCCCGCCGGTCAAGCCCCGGCGGCGCAGTCGGGCAGCGCATCGGCGGCGGTCAGCAGGTCGGCGGTGCGGTCGTCGGCCGCGGTTCCCGGGCCCAGCACCAGGGTCACGTGCTCGACCTCTGCGTCGCGGGCCAGCTCGGGCAGCCCGAGCGCACCAGCCAGCCAGGCCGCCCCGGCGTCGCCGGCCGGGCCCTCGACCGCACCCGTGCCGCCGTCCGAGACCGTCACCGTTCCGACGGTCAGCCCGGCCGCGGCCAGGTCGGCGGCCAGCTCGTCCGCCGCGCCGGGCGTGCCGGT
>NZ_JAMXRZ010000220.1 GCF_024124375.1 Klenkia sp. PcliD-1-E | reverse complement strand
GGGCGCACCCTGGCCCGGTCGGTCACCCGGCACCACTGGCCGCTGGCCCTCCCGCTGCTGGCGACCCGCCGCGGCCGCCGGCTGGTCGCGGCGGCCGCGGTCGCCGACGCGGCCGGAGCCTGGTGGCCGCACCGCCACGAGGTCGGCCTGCTCCGGTTCGCGGCCGGACGGCGACTGGAGGACCTCGCCTACGGCGCCGGCCTCTGGCGCGGCGCCCTGACCGCCCGCAGCGTCCGCGCCCTGCTGCCCGCCCGCCCCCGCTGACCCCGGGAACAGAACCTCCCGGTGCGGCCTTGCCCCTCCCGTGCCGCCCTCCCAGCCCGCGCTCAGCCCGCTCAAGGTCACCCTGGTCCTCGGTGCCTTCGTCGCGCTCGGCCCGCTGACCATCGACCTCTACCTGCCGGCGCTGCCCACCATCGCCGCCGACCTGATGACCACCGACGCGGCGGTGCAGCTGACCCTCACCGGCACCTTCGCCGGCCTGGCCCTCGGCCAGCTGGTGCTCGGCCCGCTGTCGGACGCGGTCGGCCGCCGCAGGCCGCTGCTGGCCGGGACGGCGCTGCACGTGCTCGCCTCGCTGCTCATCCTCGTCGCGCCGACCGTCGAGGTCCTCGGCGTGCTGCGGGTGCTGCAGGGCATCGGCTCGGCAGCCGGTGCGGTGGTCGCCCTCGCCGTCGTCCGCGACCTGTACTCCGGTCGGGCCGCGGCCAGCCTGCTGTCGCGGCTGTTCCTGGTCATCGGGGTCGCGCCGGTCCTCGCCCCGACGCTGGGCGGCGAGCTGCTGCGCTTCACCTCCTGGCGCGGGTTGTTCGTCGTCCTCGCCGTCGTCGGCACCGCGTCGCTGGTCGCGGTCGCCCTCACGCTGCCCGAGACCCTGCCCGCCCGTCACCGGCACCCGCTGCGGTTCCGCCGCACGGTCGTCGACTACGGCCGGCTGTTCCGCGACCGGGCCTACGTCGGGCTGGTGCTGGTCGCGGGCCTGGTCATCGCCGGGCTGTTCAGCTACGTCTCCGGCGCCTCGTTCGTCTACCAGCAGCAGTTCGGCCTGGACGAGCAGCAGTTCGGCCTGCTCTTCGGGGCCGGCGCGGTCTTCCTGATCGGCACCACGCAGACCAACCCGGTGCTGCTGCGCCGGACCTCCCCGCAGGTGCTGCTCACCGTCGCCGTCCTCGGCGGGCTGGGCTCGGCCGCGCTGCTGGTGATCACCGCCGCCACCGGCTTCGGCGGCCTCCTGGGCGTCGCCGTCCCGCTGTGGCTGGTGCTGGCCAGCGCGGGGCTGGGCATGCCCAACGCCCCGGCGCTGGCGCTGTCCCGGCACGGCGAGGCGGCCGGGACGGCGGCGGCGTTGCTGGGCGCGGTGCAGTTCGGCGTCGGCGCCGTGGTCTCGCCCGTCGTGGGCCTGCTGGGCAACGACGCGCTGGCCCTCGGGTCGGTCATCCTGGCCGCCTCGGCGCTGGCCGTGGTGGTGCTGTTCGCGGTCGTCCGGCCCCGCTCGCTGCCCGACGTGGACGAGCCCGCCGTGGTGGACGACGCCGAGGAGTCTGGCGCGATCGCCCGCTAGCGGTCACCATGACGGTGACATGAGCCACGCGGCAGCGCAGCCACGGGTGAGCGCGTGACCGCGGTCAACCCGTGGCTCGCGCTGCCCGACGGCGCCCCGGGACCTCTGCTCACCCGCCGGCTGCGCGCCGCCCACGAGGCCCTGGTCACCCGCGGCCGCGCGCCCCGCGCCGACCAGGACGTGCGGTCGGTGGTCCTGGACTCCTGGCGGCGCAGCCTGGCCGGGGGCGTCGACCCCGACGCCGTCGCCGCGCCCGTCGACCTGCTCGACGACGACCTGGTCAGCTACCGCGACGCCCACCCGCTGACCGCCGTCATGCCGGTCATCCGTCGGTTGCTGGTCGCCGACGCCGAGGCCGACCGGATGATCGTCGCGGTCGCCGACGCCGCCGGCCGGATCCTGTGGGTCGAGGGTGACCGGCGGCTGCGCAGCCAGGCCGAGGGCATGCACTTCGTCGCCGGGTCCCGCTGGAGCGAGGACGTCGTCGGCACCAACGCCCCGGGCACCGCGCTGGCCCTGGACACCCCCGTGCAGATCTACGGCAGCGAGCACTACAGCCGCACGGTGCAGCCGTGGAGCTGCTCGGCCGCCCCCGTGCACCACCCGGTCACCGGCCAGCTGCTCGGCGCCATCGACGTCACCGGCGGCGACCACGTGGCCAGCCCGGCGGTGCTCACCCTCGTCCGGGCGACCGTCGCGGCCGCGGAGTCCGAGCTGCGCTGGCTGCACCGCGAGCAGCTGGCTGCCCCCACGGCCCCGCCCCGCCCACGCCCGGTCACCCCGCTGCTGGAGGTCCTGGGCCGTGACCGGGCCCGGCTGACCACCCCCGACGGCCCGGTCGAGCTCTCCCTGCGGCACTCCGAGCTGGTGCTGCTCCTGGCCGAGGCGGCCCGCGCCGGCGGTGGCCGCACCGCCGACCAGCTCGCCGCCGAGGTGCACGCGGGCGACGCCGCCCCGGTCACCGTGCGGGCCGAGCTGTCGCGGCTGCGCAAGCTGCTGGGCGAGGAGCTGCTGGCCTCCCGCCCGTACCGGTTGACCGCCCCGCTGGACACCGACCTCGACCAGGTCCGCCGGCTGCTGGACCGCGGCCAGGTGGCCACCGCGCTGGAGCGCTACGCCGGCCCCGTGCTGCCCCGCTCCGCGGCGCCGGGGGTGTGTGCCGCCCGCGCCCGGTT
>NZ_JAMXRZ010000021.1 GCF_024124375.1 Klenkia sp. PcliD-1-E | reverse complement strand
GCCCGGGCGACGGCGGGGTCCTCGCACCCGTCCAGGTCGACCGCCAGCACGACCCCGGGTCGGGCCGCGGCGGGCAGCTGGGCCGCCCGGTACCCGTCCAGGTAGAGCAGCCCGCCGCCGGCGCCGGCCAGCCGGTCGGCGACGCGGGCCACGTGCGCGGCGCCCAGCGCGTCGTCCTGGCTGACCACCGAGCGCCGGCCCTCGCCGTCCACCAGCACGATCGCGGTGGACAGGTAGCCGGACCGGTCCGTCCAGGTCGTGTCCACGCCCTCGGCGTCCAGCTGGGCGAGGAACAGGTCGCTGGGCAGGTCCGGGCCCACGACGCCGGCGAAGGCAACGCAGGCGCCGGTCCGTGCGGCGGCGACGGCGGCGTTGGCGCCCATGCCACCGGGCAGCTGGTCGATGGCCGTGGCGTGCACCCGCTCGTCGGGGGCGGGGAAGCGGGGGACCCGGCCCACCACGTCGAGGTTGGCGTAGCCGCAGAAGACCACCGGCGGCGCGGGCGTCACCGGCCGGCCGCCCGGGCGACGTCGCGGACCTTGCCCGGGTCGACCCGACCCCACCAGCGTCCGTTCTCCTTGGCCGCCGACGCGACGATCGCGCCGTCGCACTCGGCCAGCAGCGCCGCGGCGTTGGTCGGGTCCACCCCGCTGCCGATGATCACCGGCAACTGGGTGTGGTCCCGGATGCCGACGACCTCGGAGACGCTGGTGGCGTGACCGGTGCGCGACCCGGTCGCGATGAGCACGTCGGCGTCGAAGAACTCGGCGTCCTCGGTCTGCTCGGCGAGCGTGCGGTCGGCGACGATCGCGTGCGCCCCGTGCTTGACGTGCACGTCGGCGAAGACCTTGACCGGGTCGGCACCGATGCCGTGCCGGTAGCGGGTGGTGCGGGCGGCCTGGCCCTCGATGAACCCCTCGTTGGCCACGTACGCGTTCACCCACTGGTTGACCCGGACCCAGCCCGCACCGGCGGCCCAGGCACTGGCCACCGAGCATTCACCGGCGTTGGACAGCACGCTCACGCCGACCTTCGAGCCGAGCTCGGCGACGACCGCGGCGGTGATGACGCCCATCGAGGCGGCCACCTCGTAGCCGTGCTCGCCGGGCTTGAGGAAGGGCAGGTCCCAGTGGTTCTCCACGATCACGGAATCGAACCCGTTGCCGGTGTAGGCCCGGGCCTCCTCGACGGCGAACCGGACGATCTCGGCGACCGGCTGACCCCGGTAGGCCGGGCTGCCGGGCAGTGCGGGCAGGTGCACGGCACCGATCAACGCGGTGCCGTCCCCGAACAGCTCGGCGATCGCCGAGGGCTTGCTGGGGAAGACCCCGAGGGGAGCGGGCACCGTCGTCACCATCCGTGTAATCGATTGCCAGGGCGTGACGGACGCTACTGCCGACCACCCCCGCGCCGTCAAGAGGCAATCGTTTACATTCATGTTTCGGCAGTTCAGGACGACAACACGCGACCGACACGGGCAGAAACGGACGCGGTCGTGCAGGATGGGGCGGCCCCAGGTTCCGGGGGCAGGACGGGGGGGCCGTGGGCCGGGTGACCATCCGGGACGTCGCCGAGCGTGCCGGCGTCTCCACCGCCACCGTCTCGCGCGCTCTGTCCGGCGCCCGGCCGGTCTCGCCGTCGGTGCTCGAGACGGTCACCCGCGCCGCCGACGACCTGGGCTACTCCGGCAACGGCATCGCCAGCGCGCTGCGCCGCAGCCGTACCGACACCGTCGGCATGGTGGTCCCCAGCATCGCCAACCCGTTCTTCACCGCGCTCGTCGAGGGCGTCGAGCACGCGCTGGCGCAGTCGGGCCTGCAGCTGTTCCTCTGCTCCTCGCGCTCGGACCCGGACCTGGAGGCCCAGCGGCTGCGCAGCCTGGTCGCGCGGCAGGTCGACGGCATCGTGATCAGCCCGGTGCACGGCATCCGCAGCCGCGAGGCCCTCGCGTGGGCCAGCGACCAGCTGCCGCTGGTCCAGGTCGACAGGTACGTCGCCGGGGTCGACAGCGACTGGGTCGGCGTCGACGACGACCTGGCGCTGCGGCTCGTCGTCGACCACCTCGCCGATCGCGGGGTGCGCAGCGCCGCGTTCATCAGCTCCACGCTGACCAACTCCTCCACCGAGCTGCGCGTGGCCGGCTTCAGCGAGCACACCGCCCGCCGCGGCGTCGCCGTCCGGGACGTGCTGCTCGGGGAGTACTCCATCGCGTGGGGGCGGGAGGCCGTGCAGCGGCTGATCGTCGCCGGGCCGCTCCCCGACGCCGTGGTCTGCGCAGACGACCTGATCGCCCTGGGTGTGCTGCAGGCGTGCGCAGCGGCCGGGGTCGGCGTCCCCGAGGACGTGCTCGTGACCGGGTTCGACGACATCCCCTACGCGGCGCTCTCGGACCCCCCGCTGACCACCGTCCGCCAGCCCCAGGACGACATCGCCGCAGAGGCGGTCCGGTTGCTGTCGGCCGCGCTCGGCCCGCACCGGGACGCACCGGCCCGTGCCGCGCTCGCGCCGTCGCTGGTGGTGCGGGCCAGCACCGGCCTCAGCCCCAGCGGCTGACCACCTCGCCGAACACCGCGACGGCCTGGGTCAGCTCGGCGACCTCGACGTACTCGTCACGGGCGTGCATGACCGCCGGCGTGCCCGGCCCCCAGACGACCACCGGTGCGCCGGCGGCCAGGGGGCCGAGCACCGAGCCGTCGGTGAAGTAGGTGGCCGGCTCGGCGCGGACGGTCGCGGGCAGCGCCCGCACCCACGGGTCGTCGGCGTCGGTGCGCAACGGCGGCAGGTCGACCCGGACGTCGACCTCGGCCACCTCGGGCTGGGCCCGCCACCAGGCCTGCAGCGCCGCGCCGTCGCCGACCGTGCGCATGTCGACGACGACCTCCGCGGCGTCGGGCACCACGTTGGGCACGGTGCCGCCGGCGATCACCCCGGGGTTCCAGGTCTCGGTGCCCAGGAACGGCTCGCTGGCCAGCGGCAGGTCGGCGCCGGCCCGGGCAAGGACGGCGACGAGGTCCAGGACGGCGTTGTGACCGAGGTGCGGCGTGCTGCCGTGCGCGGCCCGGCCCGCGGCCCGCACCGCCAGCCACAGCGCGCCGCGGTGGCCCAGCACGACCTCGTTGCCGGTGGCCTCGGGGACGACCACCGCGCCGGTCGGCGAGCCGGCCAGCGCCTGCGCGGCCACCGCGGCGCCGTGCGAGCCGATCTCCTCGTCGCTGGTCAGCAGCAGGCCGACCGGGGTCTCCGGGTCGGCGGCGGCGACCGCCGCGGCGGCCGCGACCAGGCCCGCCTTCATGTCCGATCCACCCCGGCCCCAGACCCGGCCGTCCTCGGCCTCGGCCCCGAAGGGGTCGCGCTGCCAGTGCACCGCGTCGGCGGCCGGCACGGTGTCGACGTGGCAGGCGAACAGCAGTCGCGGCCGCCCGGGGTCGGCGGGCGTGGCCAGCAGCGTCCAGGGGTGGTCGGGGTCCTCGCCGTCGGTCCGCAGCAGGCGCGGGGCCCGGGCGGTCACCACCTCGGCCACGGTGCCCATCAGGTCCCGCTGCGGCCGCGGGTCACCCGACACGGTGGGCCGGCGCACCAGCTCGCGGACGAGGTCGACCGGGTCGATCAGCACGACCCCACCCTGCCGGTTCCACGTGGAACCGGCAGGGTCACCAGGCCGGAGGCGCTGCCTCCGGCGGGGGTGGCGGGGCGCCGCCGCCGCGGACGTGGTCGACCCAGCCGCCGACCACGGGCAGCCCGGCCAGCACGGCGGACACCGCCGGCGCGGGCAGCAGGAAGACCACCAGCACCGCCTGCCCGAACGCCGACCCGTAGGAGGTCGCGGCGCTGATCACCGCCTGCAGCAGCACCGCCAGGGCCAGCGCCGCCCCGCCGCCGACGACCAGCCAGCGGTCCCGGCCGGCCAGCAACCGGGTCCCTCCGGCGATCAGCGCCACCCCGGCCGGGATGCCCACGACCACGCCGAGCCAGCTGCTGCTGCCGCCGTCCGAGCCGGCCAGCAGCACGATCGCGACCAGCCCCCAGAGCAGCGCGATGCCGCCGGCGACGAAGCCCAGCGTCGCGGCCGCGGTGGCCTGGGCGGGCCGGCCGGGGCCGCGGGGCCATGCGGGCGGGGACGGGGCCGGCGGCGTCCAACCCCACGGCTGCCCCCAGGGCTGACCCCCGGGCGGGGGACCCCAGGCCGGGGCACCCCAGGGCTGCTGCGGCGGGTAGGGCGGGAACTGGTCGCCCGGCCCGCCGGCCCACGGCTGCGACGGCGGCGGGCCGGTGTAGGGCTCGTGCTCGGGCGCGTCGGCGCCGTCCCGGGGTGCGCTCACCCTTGCAGTGTGGCCGACCGCGCCGTCGTCGCCGGGCAGGTCAGTCGCCGGGTGCCTCGTGCCGCCCGTGCCCGGTGCCCGCCGCGGCGGGCTCGCGCGGCGCGTCCTCGGGCGCCTCGTGCGCACCGTGGTGGGCCGGCGCCTCCAGCTTGGCCCCCTCGACGTCCAGGTCGGGCAGCACCTTCTCGGCCCAGCGCGGCAACCACCAGGCCGACCGCCCCATCAGCACCAGGACGGCGGGCACCAGCGTCATCCGGACCAGGAAGGCGTCCACCAGCACGCCCACCGCCAGGCCGAACGCGATCGACTTCACCACCGGCTCGTCGATGGTCAGGAAGCTGGCGAACACCGAGAACATGATCAGCGCGGCGGCGGTGACCACCCGGGCCGCGTGCCGCATGCCCTCCAGCACGGCCTCGCGCGGGGAGGCGCCGTGCACGTAGGCCTCGCGCATGCGGGAGACGAGGAAGACCTCGTAGTCCATCGCCAACCCGAACAGCACCGCGATGAGGATGATCGGCATCAGGCTGACCACCGGGCCGGCGCTGGCCACCCCGAACAGGTCGATCAACCAGCCCCACTGGAACACCGCGACCACGGCACCGAAGGACGCGACCACCGACAGCAGGAAACCCAGAGCGGCCTTGACCGGCACCAGCACCGAGCGGAAGACCAGCAGCAGCAGGACCACCGACAGGCCGACCACCACCAGGGCGAAGGGCACCAGCGCGGCACCCAGCGTGCTGGAGACGTCGATGGCGACCGCGGTCTGGCCGGTGACGGCGATCGTGCCGCCGGTCTGCTGCTCCAGCTGCGGGGCCAGGTCGCGGATGTCGCCGACCAGCCGGGTGGTGGCCTCGTCCTGCGGTCCGCTCTCGGGGATGACCTGGATCAGCCAGGTGGTCGCGCCCAGCTGCTGGGGGACGGCGGCCAGTACGTCGTCCAGCCCGCCGGTGGAGGTGCCCGGGACGAGCCCGGGGGTACCGCCGATGGCCTGCGCGACGGCCTGGGCCGAGGCCTGGCCGTTCGCCGCGTCCACGCCGTCGAGCAGCACGACCAGCGGCCCGTTGAGGCCGGGGCCGAAGTACTCGGCGACGGCGTCGTAGGTGGCCCGCTGGGAGCTGCCCTCGGCGGCGGTGCCGTTGTCGGGCAGCGCGAGCTCGAGCTTCGTCGTCGGGATCGCGACCACCAGCAGGCCGGCGACGACGAGCAGCGCGGTCAGCCAGGGCACGCGGGTGACGACGGCGGCCCACCGGACGCCCAGGGACCGGCCGCCCGACGCGCTGGCCTCCTCCAGCCGTGCGGTGCGGCTGCCCGGCTTCGGGGCCAGCCGCGCGCCGGCGAAGCCCATCAGCGCGGGCACCAGGGTCAGCGCGACCGCGACGGCGACCAGCACGGTGCCCGCGGCCCCCAGGCCCATCACGGTCAGGAAGGGGATGCCGACCACCGACAGCCCGGCGAGGGCGACGACGACGGTGAGGCCGGCGAACACGACGGCCGAGCCCGCGGTGCCCACGGCGCGGCCGGCGGACTCCTCGGGGTCGGCGCCCGCGGCCAGCTGGGTGCGGTGCCGGGACAGGATGAACAGCGTGTAGTCGATGCCGACCGCCAGTCCGATCATCAGCGCCAGCGTCGGCGCCGAGGACGACAGCGTGGTGAAGCTGCCGATGGCGAGGAAGCCGAGCAGCCCGACCGCGACGCCGACCAGGGCGGTCAGCAGGTTCATCCCGGCCGCCAGCAGCGACCCGAGCGCGACGGCGAGGACGACGACGGCGACCGCGACGCCGACGAACTCCAGCGGCCCGATGGTGACCGCCGTCGTCTGGAACGCGTTCCCGCCGACGTCCACGGTGAGCCCGGCGTCGGAGGCCGCGGTGGTGGCGGCCTGCAGCTGCTCGAGGGCGTCGTCGGGCAGCAGCGTGTTGTTGACCGTGTACTGCACGTTCGCCAGGGCGGCCCGGCCGCCCAGGCTGATGGCCTGGGACTGGAACGGGTCGACGACGGCGCCGACATCGGTGACCCGGCCCATCGCCTGCACGGCCGACTCGATGGCCTGCTGGTAGGTGGGGTCGGCGACGCTGGAGCCGTCGGGGGCGACGAAGACCACCTGGGCGCTCGCCCCCGCGGCGGCCGGGGAGACCTCGGTGAGCCGGTCGAGGGCCTGCTGGGACTCCGAGCCGGGGATGGTGAACCGGTCGTCGAAGGACAGCCCGCGCACCAGCACCGCCGCCGCGACGCCGGCGAGCACCAGCACCCAGACGGCCACGACGACCCAGCGGTTGCGGAAGGAGGCGCGGCCGAGCCGCTGCAGCAGGGTGGACACGGGCGCTCCTACGGGGTGGGTGCGGTCGACGGGGCGGTGACGCCCCGGACGAGGGCGAGGAAGGCGGTCCGCTCGAGGGCGCCGGTGCGGGCGCCGGGGGTGCGGGCGGAGGCGAGTGCGAGGCCGTGGTGCAGGGCCAGGAAGGCGTGCGCGACGTCGGTGGCCGGCAGGGTGAGGGTCACCCCGAGGGTGTCCGCGGCCCGCTCCAGGACCTCGGCGACCTGGGTGGCCATGCCCTCGGCGAACCGGTCCAGCAGGGCGGCGGCGTCGGTGTCGCGGGCGGCGAGCAGCTGGTACTCGGTGTGCACCAGGGTCCAGGTCCGGCCGGCGGCCAGCAGGTCGGCGACCCGGTCGACGGCGGCGACCAGCGGGTCGGCGGCGCCGGAGACCTCGGCGACCAGCTGCTCGGCGGCGGCCAGGTCGCGGGCGGTCTCCCGGGTCATCAGGGCCGCGAACAGCTCGTGCTTGGTGCTGAAGCTGGAGTAGAAGGCGCCGCGGGTGAACCCGCCGCGGCGGCAGACGTCCTCGACGCTGGCCGCGGCGAACCCGGTGTCGGCGAAGGTCTCCAGGGCGGCGTCCAGCAGCCGCTCGACGGTGACCGCGCGGCGGCGGGTGGTCGGGGCGCTCACGATGCAGGACTGTATTGGATACAGCCCTGCATCGTCGCGCCCGGGGGTCAGATGGTGGGCAGGACCTTCTTCATCTGCTCCTCCGTGTCCGACCCGAGCTTCTCCAGGGCCGGCTTGAGCAGCGGGCCGGCCACCGTCGCGACGCCGTGGAAGTCGAAGTCGACGTGGTAGGTGATCTCGGTCGTCCGTGCGTCCACCGCCCGCAGGGAGATGTCGTCGGTGGAGGTGACGGTCTTGTTCTCCCCGATCAGCGTCAGGTGGTCGGGCTCCCAGCGGTCGAGGCGGTACTCGAGCTCGGTCTCCCGGCCCATGAACTCGCTGACGTTGTGCCAGCGGGAGCCGACCTGCACCGGCTGGCCGTCCAGCGGGGTGCAGCTCTTCGTGCCCGGGTCCCAGGCCTCGGCGTGGGCGAAGTCGGCCAGGTAGGGCCCGACCTTCTCGATCGGTGCGGTGACGGTGAAGGTGCGCTCGACGGTCGGCATGCCGCGGCGGTGCCCGGTGGGCGCCGTCCCCAACCCTCGCCCGGCGTGGATCAGGTGCGACGGGCACCGTGCATCCTCAGCCGCCGACGTCAGTGGCTGAGGATGCACATTCGTCGTCGCACCTGATCCACGCCGCGGGCGCGGGGCAGCTCAGACCAGGGCGCGGCCGACGGCGACGGCCCGGGTGTCCGGCGCCGCGACCCGGGCGGCGTCGGCGGCCCGGTCGTCGGCCTCGGTCTGCGAGCGCCGCTCGGCCTCGACGCGGGCGGCGTACGAGTCGACCTCGTTGGCGATCCGCTCCTCGTCCCAGCCCAGCACGCCGGCGACGGCGCGGGCCACCGGCTCGGCGGACTCGGTGCCGCGGTGCGGGGTCTCGATGGAGATGCGGGTGCGGCGGGCGAGCAGGTCGTCCAGGTGCAGCGCACCCTCGTGCGCGGCGCCCCAGACCATCTCGACCATCAGGTACTCCTCGGCACCCGGGACCGGCTGCAGCAGGTCGCGGTCCTCGGCGGCCAGCGCCAGCACGTCGGGGGTCATCGAGCCGTACCGGTTGAGCAGGTGCTCGGCGCGGTAGCGGCCGATGCCCCACTGCTCGGCCAGCCGGTCGAGGGAGTTGACCATCGCCTGGTAGCCCTCGGCACCCAGCAGCGGGATGTCCTCGGTGACGCTGGCCGGCACCGACCGGGTCACGTCCTCGACGACGGCGTCGACGGCGTCGGCGGCCATCGGGCGGTAGGTCGTGTACTTGCCGCCGGCCACCGAGATGACCCCGGGCGAGGGCCGGGCGACGGCGTGCTCGCGGGAGAGCTGGCTGGTGTCCTCGCTCTCGCCGGACAGCAGCGGACGCAGCCCCGCGTAGACGCCGGAGATGTCCTCGTGGCCCAGCGGGGTGGTGAGCACCTCGTTGACGTGCTCGAGGATGTAGTCGATGTCGGCCTTGGACGCCGCGGGGTGCGCCTTGTCCAGGTCCCAGTCGGTGTCCGTCGTCCCCACGATCCAGTGCGAGCCCCAGGGGATGACGAACAGCACGGACTTCTCGGTCTTGAGGATCAGCCCGGTCTCGCCGTTGATCCGGTCGCGCGGGACGACGATGTGCACGCCCTTGGAGGCGCGGACGTGGAAACGGCCGCGGCCGCCGACCAGGGTCTGCAGGTCGTCGGTCCACACACCGGTCGCGTTGACCACGACCTCGCTCCTGACGTCGACCTCCTGGCCGGTCTCCACGTCCCGCACCCGGGCGCCGACGACGCGGCCCCCGACGCGGGTGAAGGAGACGACCTCGGCGGAGTTGAGCACGGTGGCGCCGTACTTGGCCGCGGTGAGCGCCACGGTGAGGGTGTGCCGGGCGTCGTCGGCCTGGGCGTCGTAGTAGCGGACGGCGCCGACCAGCGCGTCGGGCTTCAGCGCCGGGAAGAGCTTGCGGGCGCCGGTGCGGGTCAGGTGCTTCTGCGCGGGCATCGGCTCGCTGAGCGCGCCGAACCGGGCCAGGCCGTCGTAGAGCGCCAGGCCGGCGGTGACGTAGGGCCGCTCCCACACCCGGTGGGTGAGCGGGTAGAGGAACTGCAGCGGCTTGACCAGGTGCGGGCTGATCCGGTTCACCGCGAGGTCGCGCTCGTGCAGGGCCTCGCGGACCAGGCCGAAGTCGAACTGCTCCAGGTAGCGCAGGCCGCCGTGGAACAGCTTGGAGGACCGCGACGAGGTGCCCGAGGCGAAGTCGCGGGCCTCGACCATGGCGGTCTTCAGGCCGCGGGTGACGGCGTCCAGGGCGACGCCGGCGCCGGTGACACCGCCACCGACGACGAGGACCTCGAACTCCTCGGAGGCCAGCGCTTCCCACGCGGCGGCGCGCTGCTCGGGACCGAGGACGGGGACGGCGGACATGGCGAACTCCTCGCGACGTCGAGTCCGGCGCGGCTCTGCTCCGGACGCTCTGCCGCCACGGTAGGACCGGCGCACGGGCCCGGCGATGCGAGCCGTACGACGATGTCGCACGGCTGCAGGTCAGTCCGCACCCCAGGCGATGGACAACCGGACCGCCTTCTCCCAGGTCGGGTACTCGGCGGCCAGCTGCGCGGCGCGGGCCGGGACCGGGCTCCACTGCGCCGAGCGGTGCCAGTTGCGGCGCAGCGCCTCGACGTCGGCCCACAGCCCGACGGCGAGCCCGGCGGCGTAGGCCGCACCCAACGAGACGGTCTCACCGACCATCGGCCGGACGACGGGGGTGTCCAGCACGTCGGCGACGAACTGCATGAGCAGGTTGTTGGTGGTCATCCCGCCGTCCACCCGCAGCGCCGGCAGCTGCAGGCCGGAGTCCGCCGCCATGGCCAGGACCACGTCGCGGGTCTGCCAGCCGGTGGCCTCCAGCACCGCCCGCGCCAGGTGCCCCTTGGTGACGTAGGAGGTCAACCCGGCGACCAGGCCGCGGGCCTCGCCGCGCCAGTGCGGGGCGAGCAGCCCGGAGAAGGCGGGGACGACGTAGCAGCCGCCGTTGTCGGCCACCGAGCGGGCCAGCGTCTCGATCTCCGGGGCGCTGCCGATGAGGCCCAGCCCGTCGCGCAGCCACTGCACCAGGGCGCCCGCGACGGCGACCGAGCCCTCCAGCGCGTAGTGCACCGGCTCCCCGGCCAGCTGGTAGGCCACCGTGGAGATCGACCCCGACCGGGTGCGCACCAGCTCGGTGCCGGTGTTCTGCAGCAGGAAGCTGCCGGTGCCGTAGGTGCACTTGGCCTCGCCGGGGGAGAAGCAGGCCTGGCCGAACAGCGCCGCCTGCTGGTCACCGAGGGTGCCGGTGATGGGGATGGGCGCACCCAGCGCGGTCGCCGTCCCGAGCCGGCCCACCGAGGGCGCGATCGCGGGCAGCAGCGCGGCCGGGATGCCGAAGAAGTCCAGCAGCACCGGGTCCCACGTGCAGCTGCGGCAGTCCATCAGCGAGGTCCGGCTGGCGTTGGTCACGTCGGTGACGTGCACGCCGCCATCCGGGCCGCCGGTCAGGTTCCAGACCAGCCAGGTCTCCATCGTGCCGAACAGCAGCTCACCGGCCTCGGCCCGCTCGCGGGCGCGGGGCACGTGGTCGAGCACCCACCGCAGCCGCGGACCGGCGAAGTAGCCGGCGATGTCCATGCCGCTGCGCTCGCGGACCACCGCGGCGTCGGGCCGGGCCGACAGCTGCGCGACCAGCTCGGCGGTGCGGGTGTCCTGCCAGACGATCGCCCGGGTGACCGGCCGGCCGGTGGCCCGCTCCCACACCACGGTGGTCTCGCGCTGGTTGGCGATGCCGAGGGCCACCACCTCACCGGCCGAGGACGCCGCGTCGCGCAGCGCCTGGGCCGCCGTCCGCTGCGTGTTCGCCCAGATCTCCATGGGGTCGTGCTCGACCCAACCGGGGCGGGGGAAGAACTGCCGGTGCTCCCGCTGCCGCACCGACACCAGCCGGCCACCGCGGTCGAACACGATCGAGCGGGTCGACGTCGTGCCCTGGTCGACCGCGAGGACGACGCGGTCAGCCATGCCAGCCGAGTTCCCGGCTGATGGCCTGCGCGGACTCCAGCACCATCGACACCAGCAGGGGGCGGGGCCGGTGCCGGCGGTCCAGCACGGTCTCGGCCGGGCCGCTGATGCCCAGGGCGGCCACCACCAGGCCGGTGGAGCCGCGGACCGGTGCGGCCAGCCCCGCCGTCCCCGGTTCGTGGCCGCCGTCCAGGACGGCCCAGCCCCGGGCCCGCACGGTCGCGACGTCGGCGCGGCGGGCGTCGACGTCCCCGCGCACCGAGCGGTGCGGGGCGAAGGCCACCAGCACCGCACCCAGCGCCGTCCGGTCGGCGGGCAGGACGGTGCCCACGTCGAGGACCTGGGCGGAGTCGTCGGGGCGGAAGACGTGGTGCACCACCCGCACCTGCTCGCCGTCCAGCGTGGCCAGCCGGACGGCCTGCCCGCTGCGGGAGGCCAGCGCGTCGGTCCAGTTGGAGGCCCGGGAGCGCAGTTCGTTCACGTCCAGGTGCCCGGCGCCCAGCCGCAGCAACCCCGGGCCCAGGGAGTAGTGGCCCTCGCGGTCCTGCTCGACGAACCGCACCCCGAGCAGGGTGCGCAGCAGGCTGTGCGCGGTGGTCTTGGGCAGGCCGACCGCGACCGCGATGTCGGTCACGCCGAGCGTGCCGCCGCTGCCCGCGACCACCTGCAGGATGGCCGCGGCCCGCTCGACGGACTGCACGGATCCGGGCACACCGCGGAACCTAAGCCATCCGGCACCCTCGGGTCCTGTCCGACCATGTCGGACGCCGGAGCTTCCGCCGCGTGATCGGGGCCACTTAGCGTCCGATCGCACAGCACCGGGGTGACGGGGGCCACCTGAGGTGACGGTTCGGCCCGCACCGCCGCGGGCCACGTGACAGGAGATCGACCTTGGACCAGACCACCAGTCTGCTGGCCGTGTTCGGCAGCGAGGTGACCGGAACGGCCATCCTCATCCTGCTCGGCGTCGGCGTCGTCGCCAACGTCCTGCTGGCCAAGTCCGGCGCCCTCGGCGGCGGCTACATCGTGATCATCTTCGGCTGGGGCCTCGCGGTCTTCGCCGGCGTCTACGCCGCGGCCAAGTCGGGGGCGCACCTGAACCCGGCCGTCACGATCGGCCTGCTCGTCGGACCGGGTGACACCTACGCGGTCGGGGTGCCGATCACCCTCGGGTCCACGTTGACCTACTTCGCAGGCGAGCTCGTCGGCGCGATGCTCGGCGCGGTGCTGGCCTGGCTGGCCTTCCGCAAGCACTACGAGGCCGAGACCGACCCGGGCACGATCCTGGGCACCTTCTCCACCAGCCCGGCCATCAAGAGCTACGCCGACAACGTGATCACCGAGGCCATCGGCACGTTCGTGCTGGTCTACATCGTGCTCCGCTTCGGCGACACCCCCACGCAGATCGGCCCGCTGGCCGTCGCGCTGCTGGTCGTCGGCATCGGTGCTTCGCTGGGCGGGCCGACCGGCTACGCCATCAACCCGGCGCGCGACCTCGGGCCGCGCATCGTGCACGCGATCCTGCCCATCAAGAACAAGGGCACCAGCAACTGGGGCTACGCGTGGGTGCCGGTGGTCGGGCCGGTCATCGGTGGCCTGCTCGCCGGCCTGTTCGCCCACGTGTCCGTCTGACCCACGACCCACCACTCAGAGCTGAGGAGAGAACCCATGGCAGGGAAGTACGTCGCCGCGATCGACCAGGGCACCACCAGCACCCGCTGCATCCTCTTCGACCACGACGGCAAGATCGTCGCGACCGGGCAGAAGGAGCACGAGCAGATCTTCCCGCGCGCGGGCTGGGTCGAGCACGACCCGATGGAGATCTGGGCCAACACCCGCGAGGTCGTCGGCCAGGCGCTGGCCCGCGGCAACGCCTCGACGTCGGACATCGTCGCGGTCGGCATCACCAACCAGCGCGAGACCACCGTGGTGTGGGACAGGACCACCGGGCAGCCGGTCTACAACGCAATCGTCTGGCAGGACACCCGCACCGGGAAGATCTGCGACTCCCTCGCCGCCCTCGGCGGCGGTGACGAGCGGTACAAGGACCGGGTCGGCCTGCCGCTGGCGACCTACTTCGCCGGACCCAAGGTCCGCTGGGTCCTGGACAACGTCGACGGCGCCCGCGAGAAAGCCGAGGCCGGTGACCTGCTCATGGGCACCATCGACTCCTGGCTGATCTGGAACATGACCGGCGGCACCGACGGCGGCAAGCACCTCACCGACGTCTCCAACGCCAGCCGCACCATGCTCATGGACTACCGCACCCTGGAGTGGCTCCCCGACATCGCCGAGGAGATGGGCATCCCGATGTCCATGCTCCCGGAGATCCGCAGCAACTCCGAGGTCTACGGCGAGGGCCGGTCGGCCGGCTTCCTGGCCGGGGTGCCGATCTCGGGGTCGCTCGGCGACCAGCAGGCGGCCACCTTCGGCCAGGTCTGCTTCGAGCGCGGCATGGCCAAGAACACCTACGGCACCGGCAACTTCATGCTGCTCAACACCGGCGAGGAGGCCGTGCCGAGCGAGAACGGCCTGCTCACCACGCTGTGCTACAAGCTGGGCGACGCCAAGCCGGTGTACGCGCTGGAGGGCTCGATCGCCGTCACCGGGTCGCTGGTGCAGTGGCTGCGGGACAACCTGGGGATCATCAACTCCGCCCCCGAGATCGAGACGCTGGCCGCCGGCGTCGAGGACAACGGCGGGGCGTACTTCGTGCCCGCGTTCTCGGGCCTGTTCGCCCCGCACTGGCGCTCCGACGCCCGCGGCGCCGTCGTCGGGCTGACCCGCTACGTCAACAAGGGCCACATCGCCCGGGCGGTGCTGGAGGCCACCGCGTTCCAGACCCGCGAGGTGCTGGACGCGATGAACGCCGACTCCGGGGTCGACCTGACCGAGCTGCGGGTGGACGGCGGGATGGTCGGCAACGAGCTGCTCATGCAGTTCCAGGCCGACGTGCTCGACGTCCCGGTGATCCGGCCGGAGATCGTGGAGACCACCGCGCTGGGCGCTGCCTACGCCGCCGGCCTGGCGGTCGGGTTCTGGTCCGACCTCGACGAGCTCACCGCCAAGTGGGCCGAGGACAAGCGCTGGGAGCCGGCGATGGACGCGGCCGAGCGCGACCGGCAGTACCGCAACTGGCAGAAGGCCGTCACCAAGACCCTGGACTGGGTCGACGACGACGTCTCCTGACCCCCGCGCGCCCCGGCGTTGACCAGGGGCGTTGATCGAACTCCGGCCCCCTGCGCCAGATCTGGTGCAGGGGGCCGGACTTTCGTGCAGGGAGTCGCGCCCGCCACCCAACGTGGATCAACCAGGTTGATCGAAGTCCGTCTTGGCTCACCGGTGCCGGTGAGCCAGGACGGACTCCGGTGAACCCCGCTGATCCACGCCGGACCCGCTCAGCTGCCGAGCGCCGCCGAGACGACGGCGCGGGCCTCCTCCTGCACCTTCGCCAGGTGGTCGGGGCCCCGGAAGGACTCGGCGTAGATCTTGTAGACGTCCTCGGTGCCCGACGGGCGGGCGGCGAACCAGGCGTTCTCGGTCGTCACCTTCAGGCCGCCGATCGTGGCGCCGTTGCCGGGGGCCTCGGTGAGCTTGCCGGTGATCGGCTCCCCGGCCAGCTCGGTCGCGGTGACGTCGGCGGGGGAGAGCTTGCCGAGCTTGGCCTTCTCCTCGCGGCTGGCCGCGGCGTCGACCCGGGCGTAGGCGGACTCCCCGAACCTCTCGGTCAGCCCCCGGTGCAGCTCGCTGGGCGAGGACCCGGTGACCGCCTGGATCTCCGAGGCCAGCAGCGCCAGCAGGATGCCGTCCTTGTCCGTCGTCCAGACCCCGCCGTCGCGGCGCAGGAACGACGCCCCGGCCGACTCCTCCCCGCCGAACCCGACCGACCCGTCGATGAGCCCGGGCACGAACCATTTGAACCCGACCGGCACCTCCCGCAGTTCGCGGCCGAGGTCGGCGACCACCCGGTCGATCAGGGACGAGGACACCAGCGTCTTGCCCACCGCGGTGGACGGCGCCCAGCCGGGCCGGTGGGCGAACAGGTAGGAGATGGCGACGGCCAGGTAGTGGTTCGGGTTCATCAACCCGCCGTCGGGGGTGACGATGCCGTGCCGGTCGGCGTCGGCGTCGTTGCCGGTGGCGATCTGGAACCGGTCCTTCTGCTCGATGAGGGAGGCCATCGCGGACGGCGAGGAGCAGTCCATCCGGATCTTGCCGTCCCAGTCCAGGGTCATGAACCGCCACGTCGCGTCGACCAGCGGGTTCACCACGGTCAGGTCGAGGCGGTGCACCTCGGCGATGCGGCCCCAGTAGTCGACGCTGGCCCCGCCGAGCGGGTCGGCACCGATGCGCACGCCGGCCGCCCGGACGGCGTCGAGGTCGAGCACGTCCGGCAGGTCGGCGACGTAGTCGCCGGTGAAGTCGTGGCCGTGCGCGGCCGCCCGGGCCTTCGCGAACGGCACCCGCCGGACGCCGTCCAGCCCGGCGCGCAGCAGCTCGTTGGCCCGGTTCGCGATCCAGCCGGTGGCGTCGGAGTCGGCCGGGCCGCCGTGCGGCGGGTTGTACTTGAACCCGCCGTCGCGGGGCGGGTTGTGGCTGGGCGTGACGACGATGCCGTCGGCCAGGCCGCTGTCCTTGCCCCGGTTGGCCCGCAGGATCGCGTGGCTGACCGCGGGCGTGGGCGTGTACCGGTCGGCGTCGTCGACGAGCACCGTCACGTCGTTGGCGACGAGCACCTCCAGCGCGCTCGCCCACGCGGGCTCGCTCAGCCCGTGGGTGTCGCGGCCGACGAACAGCGGGCCGTCGAACCCCTGCCCGCGCCGGTACTCCACGATCGCCTGGGTCGTCGCCAGGATGTGCGCCTCGTTGAACGCGCCGTCCAGGCTGGACCCGCGGTGGCCGCTGGTGCCGAACACGACCTGCTGTCCGGGGTCCTCGGGGTCGGGCTGCACCGTGTAGTAGGCGGTGACCAGGTGCGCCAGGTCGACCAGGTCCGAGGGCTGGGCCGGGGTGCCGGCGCGGTCGTCGCTCATGCCGGTGATCCTCGCCCGAGGCGGGCCCCGCTGGCGAGTCGTCGTCCACAGGATCGGGCGTCGTCCACAGATCGCGGCGGCGCGCTCGGGATGTCGGTGGCCGTGGCTACCGTCAGGGACGTGACCGCAGCGCTCTCCCTCCCCCTGGACGAGGAGTTCCTCGCGGCCTGCTTCGGGGACGCGGTGACCTTCCGCGGCCGCGCCTGCCTGCGCGAGCGCAAGGTCCGCTCGGTCACCGTGCAGTCCGGCGACCACGTCTCCGGCGTCGTCGCCGGCTCGCGCGGCGAGGTCTACCAGGTGGCCGCGTTCGCCGACGTCGAGGAGTGGGTCAGCCGCTGCACGTGCCCGGTCGGGCAGGACTGCAAGCACGCGGTCGCGGTGCTGCTCAGCCTCGGCCCCGACGGCCAGGGGACGGTGGTCGACCTGGCCGGTGAGCTGGTCGAGGCCTGGCCCCCGGCGGCTCACCGGGTCGCGAAGCCGAAGCCCGCCTGGGAGACCGCGCTCGCCGACCTCACCCCGACCGCGGCCGGCACCGACCTGGTGCCCATCGGCCTGCAGTTCGAGCTCAACGCCGCCACCGGCCGGTCCGGGCAGCGGGTGCCCGTGCAGGTCCGGCTGCGGCCGGTGGTCCCCGGGCGCGCCGGCCGGTGGGTGCGCACCGGCATCTCCTGGCGCGACCTGCCCTTCGAGTACGGCCCGTTGCGGCGGGTCCCCGAGCACCGCGACGTGCTGGTCGGGCTGTACCGGGCCGCGCAGAGCGCGGGCAGCACGGGGTTCTACGGCACCACCGACGCGGTCTTCCTCGACGACGTCGGCCCGCAGCTGTGGCGGCTGCTGGGCGAGGCCCACCGCGCCGGGGTCACCTTCGTCACCGCGAAGACCCAGGCCGAGCGGGTCGTGCTCGAGCCACCGGCACCGCTGCGCATGGAGGCCACGCGCGATCGGGACCTGCTGCTGGAGGCCGTGGTGGGCCGGGCGGCGGGCCCGACCCCCGTGGCCGGGTTGACGCTGGTCGGCACGCCGGTGCACGGCGCGTTCGTGGTCGAGGACGACGCGCTGCGGCTGGTCCCGTTCGCCGGCCGGGTGCCGGTCGAGCTGTCCCGGATGATCTCGCGGTTCCCGCGGCTGGAGGTGCCCGCCGCGGACGTCGAGCGCGTGCGCGCCGAGCTGGTGCCCGCCCTGCAGCGCATGGTCGAGCTGGTCTCGCCCGACGGCTCGGTGGACCTGCCCTCGGTCGAGCCACCGGTGCTGGCGCTGACGGTCAGCCACGCCGAGGGTGCCCGGCTGACCCTGGAGTGGGCGATCGTCTACCCGGCCGCGCCGGTCACCGGCGACGGCGTGCCCGAGGGCCGGCGGGTCCCGCTGGGCGGGGCCGCCGGCGACCCCGGTCGCGACGACCGCGCCGAGCGGGCGCTGCTCACCGGCCTGGTGCTGCCCGACGGCCGGTTCCCGCAGCTGCGACAGGCCACCGTGCAGCGCGGGCTGGTGCCCACCGTCGAGCTGCGCGAGCTCGACGCCGCGGTGTTCTGCGAGGGCGTGCTGCCCTCCCTGCGCACCCAGGGGGTGAAGGTCTCCGAGCTGGGCGAGGCCCCCGACTACCGGGCCGCCACCTCCGCGCCGGTGGTCAGCGTGTCGGTCACCGACCCCGCCGCCGACGGCTCCGACTGGTTCGACCTGGGCATCACCGTCACCGTCGAGGGCCAGGACGTGCCCTTCGCGCACCTGTTCCGCGCGCTGGCCACCAAGCAGACGCACCTGTTCCTGCCCAGCGGCACCTACTTCCCCCTCGACGGCCCCGAGTTCGCCGTGCTGGCCCAGCTCATCGCCGAGGCCGCCGGGATGGCCGACCCGCGCAAGCCGCCCACCCGGATCAACCGGTGGCAGGCCGGGCTGTGGGGCGACCTGCGGCAGCTCGGCGTGGTGGCGCAGCAGAGCGCCCGCTGGGAGCGGAGGACGGCGGTCCTGCTGGACCTCGACGAGCTGCCCACCCCCGCCGTCCCGGCCGGGGTCACCGCGCAGCTGAGGCCCTACCAGCTCGAGGGCTACCGCTGGCTGTCCCTGCTGTGGGACCACGACCTGGGCGGGGTGCTCGCCGACGACATGGGCCTGGGCAAGACCCTGCAGGCCCTCGCCCTGCTGCAACGGGCCAAGGACGCCGGCGACCTCACCGCGCCGGTGCTGGTGGTCGCCCCGACCAGCGTGGTGGGCAACTGGGTGTCCGAGGCGGCCCGCTTCGCCCCCGGCCTGCGCGTCACCGCCGTCGAGGAGACCTCGGCCAAGGCGGGCCGTCCGCTGGCCGAGCGCATCGCCGGCGCCGACCTGGTCGTCACCTCCTACACCCTGCTGCGCCTGGACGAGACCGAGTACGCGGTGCACGCCTGGCGCGGGATGCTGCTGGACGAGGCGCAGTTCGTGAAGAACCGGCAGGCCAAGGCCTACCGTGCCGCGCGGACCGTCGACGCGCCCTTCAAGCTGGCCATCACCGGCACGCCGATGGAGAACAGCCTGATGGACCTGTGGTCCCTGCTGTCCATCTGCGCGCCCGGGCTGTTCCCCGACCCCGAGGTGTTCAACGAGCTCTGGCGGCGGCCCATCGAGCGGGGCACCGACCCCGGCCGGCTGGGCACGCTGCGGCGTCGGCTGCGGCCGCTGATGCTGCGCCGCACCAAGGAGCTGGTCGCCGCCGACCTGCCGGCCAAGCAGGAGCAGGTGCTGGAGGTCCGGCTGACCGGCCGGCACGAGACCCTCTACCGCACGGCCCTGCAGAGGGAGCGCCGCAAGGTGCTGCGGCTGGTCGAGGACATGGACGCCCACCGCTTCGAGATCCTGCGGTCGCTGACGCTCCTGCGGCAGCTCGCGCTGGACCCCGCGCTCGCCGACCCCGAGCACGACGCCGTCCGGTCGGACAAGACCGAGGCCTTCCTGGAGCACCTGCGCGAGGTCCTCGCCGAGGGCCACCGGGTGCTGGTGTTCAGCCAGTTCACCGGCTACCTCGCCCGCATCCGCGCCCAGCTGGACGCCGAGGGCATCGGCTACGCCTACCTCGACGGCAGCACCCGGCAGCGGCCCGCGGTGATCCAGAGCTTCACCGACGGCGTCGTCCCGGTGTTCCTGATCAGCCTCAAGGCCGGCGGGTTCGGGCTGAACCTGACCGCCGCCGACTACGTCTTCGTGCTCGACCCGTGGTGGAACCCGGCAGCGGAGGCGCAGGCGGTCGACCGGGCGCACCGCATCGGGCAGACCCGCAACGTGATGGTCTACCGGCTGGTCGCCAAGGACACCATCGAGGAGAAGGTCATGGCGCTCAAGGCCCGCAAGCAGGCCGTCTTCGACCAGGTCGTCGACGACGACGGGACGCTCTCGGCACCGCTGACCGCCGAGGACATCCGGGGCCTGTTCGACTAGCGCTCGACCTGGGCCAGGAAGCGCCGGACCGTCTCGGTGAACACCTCCGGCGCCTCCGAGTGCACCCAGTGCCCGGCGTTCTTCACCCGCACCAGCCGCACCCGCGGGAACAGCTCCTCCATCCGCGGCCGGTCGTCGTCCAGCACGTACGAGGAGTCCGCCCCGGCGATCCACAGCACCGGTCCGTCGAACACCGCGCCCGCCGGTGGCTCGGGGAACTCCCGCAGCACCGCGAGGTCCCGGGCGAGCACCGGCAGGTTCAGCCGCCACCGCCAACCGGTCGCCCCGTCCCGGACCAGGGACTGCAGCAGGAACCCGCGCACCATGTCGCTCGGCACCGCCGCCGCCAGCGCCGCGTCGGCGTCCTCGCGCCGGGTCAGGGCGGTCAGGTCGACGGCCTGCATCGCCTCGATGAACTCCGCGAACGGGGAGGCCTCCTCGTCCGGGTCGTCGGTCCGGCCGCCGGTCAGCGGGTAGACCGAGGGCGAGATGTCGACGACGACCAGCCCGCGCAGCAGCTCCTCGTGCCGCAGCGCCAGCTGCATCGCCACCTTGCCGCCCATCGAGTGCCCGACCAGCGTCACCGGCTCCCCGAACCCGCACAGCAGCCCGGCGACCAGCTCGGCCATCTCCACGTAGTCCAGGCGGTCGGTCCACGGCGAGTGCCCGTGGTTGGGCAGGTCGACCAGGGTGACCCGGTGGCCGTCCTCGGCCAGCTGCCTGCCCACAGTCGTCCAGTTGCGGCCCTGCCCGAACAGCCCGTGCACGAAGACGACCCGGGGGCCGTCGTCGCCGAGGGTCCGGGTGGCCAGCTCGAGGTCCGCGCTCACCCCGACATCCGACCAGACGACGGCGACCGGCGGGGCAGGAGCCACCCTGCGGGGACGGCGTGACCGGTGTGGCCACGGAGGCGGTCCCGCTCCCGTGTCGTCCCCGGGCAGCAGCAGGGACGGCCAGCAAGGTGGTCGGGTGATCACGGGCGAGGCAGTGGTGTGGGCAGGCAGCGGCACCCTGTGGCCCGGCACGGGATGGGGGGACCCGCTGGCCGCGCAGCTGGCCGCGCTCGGCTGGCGGGTCTCGCTCGTGCCGTGGGGCGACCCCGCCCTCGAGCACCGCGGCCGCCCCGACGTGCTGCACGTGTTCAGCGGCGGCCTCGAGGCGGTCGGGTCCGGGACCGCGGCGATGGCCGAGCGGCTGGACGCCGTCCGGTCCGCCCTGGCCGTGGCCGACGAGGGCCGCGCCGCCGTGCTGGGCATCTGCCTGGGCGCGCAGATGGTCGCCGCCGTCGCCACCGGCACTGCACCCCAGCCCGTCGCCACCGGGGGCGAGGCCGGCATCACCAGCGTGCACGGGCACGGCGTCCCCGACCTCGTCGTGCCCACCGCGCACGTCCAGGAGGTGCCCGCCTCGGTGCTGCACCGACCCGACGTCCGGCTGCTGTGGAGCAACGCGGTCAGCACCGTGCAGGGCTTCGCCGTGGGCCGCGCCGCCGTCGGCGTGCAGTTCCACCCCGAGCTCACCGCCCCGGAGTCCCGGTGGGCAGCAGCGTCCTTCCGCAACTTGCTCGACGTCCCCGACGCCCCGCCCGCCACCGGTGTCGTCGACCCGGCCAGCAGCCTGTCGGTGGTGCTGGCCGCGGCCGGCGCGCACCGCCGGGTCGGCGCGCTCGCCGCCTGACCCACCCCGGGCCCGCCGGCACGTAGCGTCGGACGCCGTGCCCGGACGACGCAGGACCACCCGGAAGGCTGCACCCCGCAAGGCCACGAAGGCCACGGCGGCGAAGGCCACGGGCGCCACGACCGCGAAGGCTGCGCCGCGGGAGGCCGCACCCCGGGGAGCAGCACCCCGGAAGGCGGCTCCCAGGAAGGCGGCTCCCAGGAAGGCGCCCGCGACCACGCGGGCGGTGGCCGGACCCGGGGAGCGGGTGTGGGTGCTCGCCGTCCCGTTCCGCGCCCCCGCGCCCGGCGCGGTCTGGGACAAGGACCTGCAGGCCCACACCTGGGTCGGCGCCACCCCGCCGCCGGAGCTGGCGGCCTACGTCCCCGGCCCGCACACCGTCGAGCGGTTCCTGGAGGACGAGCTCAACGCCGACCCACGGCCGGTCCCCGCCGGCGACCCGATGACACCGCGGGCCGAGCAGGTGTCCGGCGCCGCCGCGGTGGCCGCCGCCGAGGCCGCCGGCGCCCGCATGTTCCTGCTCGGTGACGACCCCGGCGTCGGCAAGACCGGCACCGCCGTCCTGGCCGTGCGCCAGATCGCTGCCCGCCGCGGCGCCCGCACCGTGCTCGTCGTCGCCGACCGGCCCGCCGCCATCACCATCCCGCACTGGACGCGCTCCATCAGCGCCTTCGGGGCCGGTGACCTGCGCTGGTGCGTCACCACCTGGGACCGGCTGGCCAAGGTGCGCGACCTGCGGTTCGACGTCGTGGTGGCCGACGAGGCGCACATGGTGCGGCACACCACCACGCAGCGGTGGAAGCACTGGAAGGCGGTCTCCGGCGGCGGCCGGGTCAAGGACGCCCCCTTCGTGCTGCTGACCACCGCCACCCCGGCGCACTCGCCGCTGGAGCTGCCGTACCTGGCGCCGCACTTCGCGACCCTGCACGGCGAGCCGCTGCGCGCCTGGTCGGACCTGCCCGCCCGGCTGGCCGAGCACGGGTTCCACGTGGAACGCGGCCGCTACGGCAGCACCTGGACCGAGGACCCGGACGAGCGGCGCGCCGACCTCGCCCAGCTGCGTGGCTGGCTGACCGACACCGACCCGCCGACCACGCTGCACCGCGCCGCGCCGTGGGGCGACGTCCAGGTGACCGGCACCCCGGTGGCGTTGACCCCCGCGGAGCGCGCCCAGTACGACAGCGACTGGCAGGAGTTCCGGTCGGAGATGCAGCTGGCGCGCAGGTCCCGGCAGACCGCTCGCGGGCGGGCAGCGCTGCTGCGGTTCCGGCAGAAGGCCGGGCTGATCCGGGTGCCGGCGACCGTGGACTGGGTGCGATCGCAGGTGGAGGCCGACCGGCAGGTGGCGGTGTCGGTGGAGTTCGTGGAGACCGCCGCCGACCCGATCCGCGACGCGCTGCTGGCCGCCGGGGTGCCGGTGTCGGGCATCTACGGCCGCGACCGGTTCGACGTGGAGGCCGAGCGGCTGCGGTTCCAGCGCGGGGAGTCCCGGGTGTGCGTGTTCACCGTGACCGCCTCGATCAGCCTGCACGCCGGCGAGCAGCTGCCCGGCGGGGCGACCGCCTCGACGACGCCGCGGGTGGGCCTGTTCCACCAGCCGCGCTTCTCCGGCATCGCCGCCCGCCAGGTCACCGGCCGCACCCACCGCGACCACCAGGTCTCCCCGTGGCGGATCGCCTACGCCGAGGACACCGTCGAGGAGCAGGTGGCGAAGGTGATGGTCGAGCGGCTGGCGGTCACCGGTTCCACCGCGGGCGGCGACACCGCCGGCCTGCAGCAGATCGCCGAGCTCCTGGACGCCGACTGGCTCCCCCAGGCCTCGTTGATCGGCTCCGACTGATCCCCGCCCGTCCGCCGGTGATCATGGGGTTCTGGCCAGGGGACACGCCGCCCACCGCGCGTCACCCGGCAACAACCCCATGATCACCGGCGGGTCGGGGTCAGGCGGGCGCGACCATCCGCATCGGCAGGTGGGGGATGCCGTCCTCGACGTAGTCCGGCCCCGACCGGGCGAAGCCGAACCTGGCGTACCAGGCCTCCAGGTAGGCCTGGGCGCCGATGTCGACCGTGCGGCCGGCGCTCAGCTCCAGCCCGCGGGCGACCAGCTGCGCCGACAGGCGCCGGCCGCGGGCGGACGCCGCCGTCGCCACCCGGCCGATGGCCCGGTCCTCGCCGTTGGCCAGCACCCGGATGCAGGACAGCACCTCGCCGTCCTCACCGGGGACCCACACGTGCAGCGTGCCCGGTTCGGTGTCCCGGCCGTCGAGCTCGGGGTAGGGGCAGGACTGCTCCACCACGAACACGTCGACCCGCAGCTTCAGCAGGCCGTACAGCTCGCCGGGGGTGAGCTCGGCGAACCGCTTCTCGACGATCACGCGGTCAACACTCGCACCTCGCAGCGCAATCCCGGCGCCCGGGACAGCCGGACGTCGGCGGTCACGAGCACCGCCCCGAGCAGCTCGGCGAGCGCAACGTACTGGGCGTCGTATGCCGAGACCGAGTCGCGCAGCTCCCAGCAGCGCCGGAGCAGCAGGAGATGGTCGTGTCGCTGCAGGGGGAACGCGACGAGCTGGTCGAGCGCCGCACGACCGGCATCGACGGACCAGATCCCGGCCAGCACCTTCCGCCGGATCGTCTGCAGGAACTCGACGTCCACGAGGGCCGGGGCGTGCACGTCGTGCGCCCGGAGGGCGTCACGGGCCAGCACCCCGGACGAGCCGTCGTCGGTCAGCGCACTGAACAGCGCCGAGGTGTCGGCGACGATCAGCGCTCGGCCCGTCCCTCGTCCAGGGCTGCGAGCGTCTCCTCGAACGTCGCCGACAGCCCCAGGGCCTCCGCGCGGCGGAAGACCTCCTCCTGGGTCGGCCGAGCAGCGACCTTGCTCAGCTCACGCAAGGTGTACTCCGACAGGGACATGCCGGCCGCCGATGCTCGTTCCTGCAGCCGGGCGTGGACGTCGTCGGGGACGTTGCGGACCTGCAGCATCTTCGGCACCCGGTCAGCGTACATGTGCAGCACATCCATCTGCATGTGCTGCACATGTCCGTCATGACCCGTCGACCGCCACCCGCTCGGGAGAGGCCGGGCCCGAGCCGTCGGCCACGGCACCGGAGAGCCGCTTGAGCAGGGCGGGGACGTCCAGGCCGGTCAGGTCACCGGACAGCTGCAGGCCCTGCGCCACGTTCGACGCCACCGACTTCGACAGCGACCCGGGCCCGTCGGCGCTGATCACGGTCATCTTCTCCACGCTGGACAGCGGGGCGGCCGCGGCCGAGACGACCTCGGGCAGCACCTTCACCAGCAGGTCCAGGATCGCGGCCTCGCCGTAGGTGCTGAAGGCCTGCGAGCGGGCGTCCATGGACTCCGCCTCGGCCTTGCCCTTGGCCAGGATCGCGGCCGCCTCGGCGGCGCCCTCCCGCTCGACGGCGTCGGCGACGGCCTGCCGGCGCAGCTTCTCGGCCTCACCGCGCTTGGCGCCCTCGATCGCCTCGGCCTCGGCCAGCGCCGAACGCCGCGCGCGCTCACCCTCACCGGAGAGCTTGGCCTGCTCGGCCGCGGCCTGCGCGGCGGCGATGGTGGCCTGCCGGTCGGCCTCGGCGGCCAGGATGGCGGAGTTCTTGCGGCCCTCGGCCTCCTGCTCCACCCGGTAGCGCTCCGCGTCGGCGGGACGGCGGACCTGGGTGTCCAGCTGCGCCTGGGTCAGCGAGGCGTTGCGGGCGGCGACCTTCTCCTGCTCGGCGAGCACCTGCTGGTCCTGCGCGGCCTGGGCCAGCGGGCCGGCCGCGGCGGCCTTGGCCTTGGCGGCGTCGATCTCGGCGTTGATCTCGGCCTGCTTGAGCGCCAGCTGCCGCTGGGAGACCGCGATGGCCTCGTCGGCGAGCAACTGCTCCTGCTGGGCGGCCTGCCGGGCGCGGGCCTCGGCGATGGAGGCCTCCTTGAGCACCCGGGCGGCCTCGGGACGGCCGAGGTCGGCCAGGTAGGTGCCCTCGGCCTGGATGTCCTGCAGCTGGAACGTGTCCAGCACCAGGCCCTGGCCGGTGAGGGAGGACTCGGCCTCCTCGGCGACGGCGGAGGCGAACGCGGCGCGGTCGCGGATGATCTCCTCGATCGTCAGCCGGCCCACGATGGAGCGCAGCGCACCGGCGAGCACCTCGGACGTGAACGTGTCGATGCCCTGCTGCTGCTGCAGGAACCGCTGCGCGGCGGCGCGGATCGAGGACTCGTTGCCACCGACCTTGACGATGGCCACGCCCTCGAGGTCGCACTTGACGCCCTGCTTGCTCACCGCGCCCCGGATGCCGACCGGGATGCGCCGGCTGGACAGGTCGAGGGTGTGCAGCTTCTGCACCACCGGCAGCACGAAGACGCTCGCGCCCATGACGACCTTCTGGCCGCTCATGTCGCGGCTGACCGTGCCGTCGGCACCGGTCACCGAGCGGCCCTGCCGGCCGGTGACCAGGAACGCCTGGTTGGGCCCGGCCACCTTGATGCGGGAGAGCACCAGCAGCACGAGCAGGACGACGAGGACGGCGATGCCGCCGATCGCGTAGAGCAGGGTCACGGGGTGGGGCCTCCAGACTCATCCGGTGCGGTCGAGACGACCTCCACCGAGGTCGGCGACGGGGTGTCGACGACGTAGACGGGCGTGCCGGCGGGCAGCGGTACCTCGCTGCGCGCCGCGTACTTCAGCTGCTGACCGTGCAGCGCGAGCCGTACCTCGCCGAACCCGCCGGCCGGGACGGCGGAGACCACCACGCCCTGGGCGCCGAGGACGTCGCCGCTGGTGAGCGTCGGCGTGGTGTTCATGTCGCGCAGGGAGGAGGCGAGCTTCACCGCGCCGGCCGCCAGCGGCAGCGCGACGACGACGCCGACCAGCAGGCACAGCAGCACCGTGGCCACGCCGGGCAGCGCGGGCAGCAGCGCAGAGGCCGCCGCGCCGCCGAAGCCGACGCCCCCGACGAAGGCCGCGATGGCCGGCAGGGAGAACGGACCGTCGGCGTCGGGGTGGCCCAGGTCGGCGATCTCCCCGCCCAGCAGCGCGACCAGCAGGACCAGCACCCCGACACCGCCCACGGCGAGGAACGCGATCGAGGTGGCGTCCAACGGGCTCCTGTTCGTCGGCGGGGCGGACGGCCAGCCTCACAGGTCGGGAGGTTGCGATCAAGCCGCGTGCCGGATCTGTGGACCGACCTCACCCCTGTGGACGACGCCCCGCGACGGGGTGCCAGGATCGGCGCCGACACGGGGTGCCCCGCCAGGGGCTGAGATGACACCCGTCGAACCTGCTCCAGCTCGTACTGGCGAAGGGATGTCGACATGAGCCGTTCCACGACCGCGTCGCTGATGGCGGCCCGGACCGCGCTGACCCAGGTGCGCCCGCTGGTGCACTGCTTGACCAACACCGTCGTCCAGGCGTTCACCGCGAACGCCCTGCTGGCCGTCGGCGCCTCGCCGGCCATGGTCGACGCCCCCGAGGAGGCAGCGGAGTTCGCCGCGCTCGCCTCGGCGGTCCTGGTCAACGTGGGCACGCTCGACGCCCGCACGGCCGAGGCGATGCGAGCCGCCGCCGCGCGGGCCGCCGACGACGCCACGCCCTGGGTGCTCGACCCGGTCGCCGTCGGCGCACTCGGCTTCCGCACCCGGCTGGCGGTCGAGCTGCTCGAGCACCGGCCGGACGTCGTCCGCGGCAACGCCTCCGAGGTCATCGCCCTGGCCGGTGCCGGGGCGGGCGGGCGCGGCACGGACAGCACGGTCGGTGTCGACACCGCCGCGCACGCCGCCGCCGACCTGGCGCGGCGTACCGGCGGGGTGGTCGCGGTCAGCGGCGAGGTCGACCTGGTCACCGACGGCGACCGGACGGTCCGGGTCGGCGGCGGGCACCCGCTGCTGACCCGTACGACGGGTGCCGGGTGCGCCCTCGGCGCGCTGACCGCGGCGTACGTGGCCTCCACCGGGTCGAACCTGTGGGGCGCGGTCGCCGCGCACGCGCACGTCGCGGTCGCCGCCGAGCGCGCCGCGGCGGCATGCGTCGGCCCGGGCTCCTTCGCCACCGCGTGGCTGGACGCGCTCGACGCAGTCGGTCCCGACGAGCTGGCCGATGCCGACGTCCGGGAGCAGGCGTGAGCGTCGACCCCACCCTGTACCTGGTCACCGACACCGTGCTCTGCAGCCCACGATCGGTGCCCGACGTGGTGGTGTCCGCGGTGGCCGGCGGGGTGACCGCTGTCCAGGTGCGGGACAAGACGGCGTCCCGGCGCGAGCTGCTCGAGCTGACCCGGGCCGTGCAGGCGGTCCTCGCCGACCGACGCGACGTCGCGGTCGTCGTCGACGACGCCCTGGACGTCGCCCTGCTGGCCGGTGCCGACGGCGTGCACGTGGGCCAGTCCGACCTGCCGGTCACCGACGTCCGGGCGCACGCCCCGCAGCTGCACGTCGGCCTGTCCGTCGGCACGGACGAGGAGCTGGCCGCCGCGCTCGCCCTGCCCGCCGGCACGGTCGACCTGCTGGGCATCGGCCCGGTGTGGGCGACGGCGACCAAGACCGACGCAGGCCCGGCGCTGGGGCCGGCCGGTGTCGCCCGGCTGGTCGCCGGCGCCGGTGGGCTGACCACGGTGGCGATCGGCGGTGTGCGCTCCGACCGGGTCGCCGAGCTGGTGGCGACCGGCGTGGACGGCGTCTGCGTGGTGTCCGACGTCTGCGCCGCGCCCGACCCCCGCGCCGCCGCGGCCGCCCTCCGCGGGGCGTTCCGGTGAGCGCTCGCGTCGCGCTGACCGTCGCCGGCTCCGACCCCAGTGGCGGGGCCGGGATCCAGGCCGACCTCAAGACGTTCAGCGCGCTGGGTACCTACGGCTGCGCGGTGCTCACCGCGCTCACCGCACAGAGCACCCGGGGCGTCACCGGCGTCCACCTGGTGCCCGCACCCTTCGTCGCCGACCAGCTGACCGCGCTGCTGGACGACGTCGGGGTGCACGCCACCAAGACCGGCATGCTGCCCACCGCCGAGGTGGTCGAGGTGGTCGCGGACCTGCTGGCCGGCGGGACGGCCGGACCGGTGGTCGTCGACCCGGTCATGGTCGCCACCAGCGGGGACGCCCTCGTCGACGAGGCCGCGGTGACCGCCATCCGCGACGTGCTGCTGCCGGTCGCCGCGCTGGTCACGCCGAACGTCCCCGAGGCGGCCCGGCTGTTGCACAGGGAACCGGCGCGCAGCGAGGCCGACCTGCGCGACCAGGCGGTGGCGCTGCTCGACCTCGGCCCGGGGGCGGCGCTGGTCAAGGGCGGCCACCTGGCGGCCGAGCTGGGGGAGGGCGTGGACGTCCTCGCCGTCCGGGGTGGCGGGGTGCACGTCAGCCGCCGTCCCGTCGTCCCCACCCGGAACACGCACGGCACCGGATGCACGCTGTCCGCGGCCCTGGCCGCGGTGGCCACCGTGCCGTCGACGGCCGGGACGGCCCCCGACTGGCCGGCCCTGGTCGAGGACGCCCGCGACCTCCTGCAGGCCGGGCTCGAGGCGGCCGACGACCTGCACGTCGGCTCGGGGAACGGACCGGTCCACCACCTGGCTCAGCTGTGGTGACGACGACCGACCGTGCGTGGGCGGGGACGGCGGAACTGCGGGCGGGGATCGACGCGCTGCCCTTCCTCGCGGACCTGGCCGACGGCACCCTGGAGCCGACCGCCTTCCGCGCCTACCTGGAGCAGGACGCCCTCTACCTCGCCGGGTACGCCAAGGCCCTGGCGCTCCTGGCCGCCCGCGCCCCCGACCCGGCGGCGGGGGCGTTCTGGGCGAGCTCGGCGCACACCGCCGCGGTGGTCGAGACCTCGCTGCACGCGGACCTGCTCGAGCTGCTCGGCGGTGGCCCGCGCGCCGAGGAGCCCAGTCCGACCTGCCGGGCCTACGTCTCCTACCTGGTCGCGACGGCGGCCACCGAGCCCTACGCCGTGGCCTGCGCGGCCGTGCTGCCCTGCTTCTGGGTGTACGCGCACACCGGCGCCCGGCTGGCCCCGGCCGCCCGGGCCGTCCCTGACCACCCGTACCTGCGGTGGGTCACCACCTACGACGACCCGGGGTTCCAGGAGTCGGCGCGACGGGCCCGGGAGCTCACCGACGCCGCCGCGACACCGGACCTGGAGCCCGCGATGCTGCGGAGCTTCGCGGTGGCGACGGCCTACGAGCGGGACTTCTGGTCCTCGGTGCCGCGCCAGTCGGGCGGCTCGGCAGGGACCAGCGACGGGTCGTCGACGGCGTAGGTGCGCACCGGCCCGGGCGGCGTCCGTGGCCCCTCGAACCGCACGGTGACCCGCCCGAGGCCACTGCCCCACACCCAGCCGGCACCCATGTCGGCGTGCGCGACGTCCTGCCCCGGGTACCAGGTGCGCGACTCCGGCTCGGCCACGTCCGGTTCCTCGTCCTCCAGGACCAGCGGGGCGGCGTCCTCGGCGAACAGGTCGCCCTGCACGTAGGTGGCCAGACCGGAGACGCCGACGCCGAGCAGCCGGACGCCGCCGGTGCGGTCGATGCCGCCGAGCAGCCGGGTGGCCACCTCGGTGACGGTGCGGGCGTCGTCCACCGGCTGGGGCAGGGTCTGCGAGCGGGTCAGGGTGGTGAAGTCGTAGCGGCGGAACTTCAGCGTCACCGTGCGGCCGGCCGTCCCCTCCTTCTGCAGCCGGGCGACCACCCGGTCGGCCAGCCACCGGATCTCGTTCTGCAGCCGACCCAGGTCGGTGAGGTCGGTGGCGTAGGTGCGCTCGGCGGAGACGCTCTTGGCCTCCCGCTCGGGGACGACGGGCCTCTCGTCCAGCGCGCGGGCCAGGCGGAACAGGCCGCTGCCGTGCGCCTGCCCGACGAGGGCGACCAGGTCGGTCAGCGACCGCTCGTGCAGGTCGCCGACGGTGCGGACGCCGACCGCCGACAGCCGGTCCCCGGTGGCCGGGCCGACGCCGGGCAGGGAGCGCACCGGCAGCGGGTGCAGCACGTCCAGCTCGGCGCCGGCGGGGACGACGAGCAGGCCGTCGGGCTTGTCCAGCTCGCTGCCGATCTTGGCCATCGTCTTGGACGACCCGATGCCGACCGAGCCGCGGACCCCGCCGGTGGCGGCGTGGATGCGCACCTTGAGGTCGCGGCCCAGCGCGGTCAGGCCCTCGACGGACAGGTCGTGACCGCCCGCGGCGAGGTCGACGTAGGCCTCGTCGACGCTGACCTGCTCGACCAGCGGGGACAGCTCGCGCAGCAGGTCCATGACCACGCGGGAGGTGACCGAGTACGCGGCGAACCGGCCGCCGAGGAACGCCGTCCCGGGTGGGCACCGACGACGCGCCTCGGCGGTGGACATGGCGCTGCGGGCGCCGTAGGCGCGGGCCTCGTAGGAGGCCGTGGAGACCACCCCGCGCCCGCCGGTGCCGCCCACGACGACCGGCTTGCCGCGCAGCGAGGGCTTGTCCCGCTGCTCGACGGCGGCGAAGAAGGCGTCGAGGTCCAGGTGCAGCACACCGGCCTCGGATCGCATCCCCTGCATGATGCCCGGGTGAGCGAGTACGCGAGCTGGGCCGCCATCACGGCCGAGGACCCCGACCACTCCCAGTGGTACGTCGACCGCTTCCGCGGCCTGGCGGCCGAGGGCGCCGACCTGGACGGCGAGGCCCGCCTGGTCGACGCGATGCTGCCCCGCGGGTCGCGGGTGCTGGACGCCGGCTGCGGGCCCGGCCGGGTGGGCGGTGCGCTGCACCGCGCCGGGCACCACGTCACCGGGGTGGACGGCGACCCCGTGCTGGTCGCCGCGGCCGAGACCGACCACCCCGGCCCGCGCTGGGTGGTCGACGACCTGACCACCTTCGACCTCGGCGAGACCTTCGACGCGGTGGTCTGCGCCGGCAACGTCATCACGTTCGTCGAGCACGCGCTGCGCCGCGACGCCCTCACCCGGCTGCGCGCGCACCTGGTGCCCGGGGGCCGGATGGCCATCGGGTTCGGCGACCACCGCGGCTACGGGTTCGCCGAGTTCCGCGCCGACGCCGCGGCGACCGGGTGGGCCGAGGACGTGCTGCTGTCGACCTGGGACCTGCGCCCGTTCGCCGCGGACTCGACCTTCCTGGTCGCCCTGCTCAGACCAGCTGCAGGGCCCGTTCCGCGCGGCTGATCCGTACCTGCTGGCCCCAGGTCAGGGTCAGGTGGTCGTCCTCCAGGCCGTCGCCGAAGGAGACCAGCCCGTCGCTCTCCACGGTCACCACGAGTTCCTCGTCCGGGCCCAGCAGGCCCTCGGTGCAGGTGGTGCCGGTGACCGGCGAGGGCCAGGCCTCGCGGACGAACCAGGCCAGCGCGGGGTCGGTGGGCCCCGGCAGCGCCAGCGGGCTGCGCCGCTCCAGCGCCGCCGACCGGCACCACCCGGTGGCCCCGGTACCGGTCGAGACCAGCAGACCCGACGACGCCTGCCGCTCCGGTGGCGACCCGGGCGCCTGCAGCCGGTAGCGAGCGGTCTGGTGGGTGGGCTGGCCGAGGTACACCTCGTTGAGCGCGGTCAGCTCCTGGCCGTCGTCGGACTCGGCCCGCACCATCGTGCGGGCCTGCGTGCTGCCCCGGGCCGCCAGCAGCTCGCCGACGTCGGCGGCCCGGTGCCGGACCAGCACGCCGGCGTTGCGGCCGGGTTCGGGGTCGATGCCGACCACCGGCTGCCCGTCGAGGTACTTGGCCACGTTGGCGACGAGGCCGTCCTGCCCGACCACCAGGACGACGTCGTCCGGGGCGAACAGGAACCGCGGCAGGTCGGCGCGCTCCACGCTGCCCCGCCGCCAGTCCACCGGCACCTGGGCCAGCGCGGTGGCGACGGCGGCCCGCTGGGCGGCGTCGTGCGCGGCGACCTCCTCGACGTCCCGGCCGCGGCTGCGCAGGAAGAACGCGGCCTGCCCGCGGGTGCCGTGCCGGGCCACCAGCTCGGTCAGCTCGGTGGCCCGGTGAACCAGCACCACCCGGGGTGCCAGGCTCACCGCTCGACCCCCAGCCTGGTCAGCAGCCCGGTGAGCACGTCCGGCGTCACCGTGATGTTCTGGACCTGCGGCAGGTTGCTCGCCAGCTGGCGCAGCGCCAGGGCGTGCACGGTCTCCACCGGCATGTCCACCCAGACCGCCCACTCGGCTCGGTTGGCCGCACCGCGCGCCTCGCCCTGCACCCGGGTGCGCTCGGCCTCGACCTGGGCGGCCGCCCGGTCGCGGCGGGCCTTCGACTCCGCCGCGATCTCCGCGGCGGCCGCGGCGTTCTCGGCCTCCCGCCGGGCGTTGACCCCGCGCTGGCCGACCAGCTCCTCCTCGCGGCGGGCCAGCTCGACCTGGCTGGCCAGCTCGTTCTCGCTGATCGCCCGTTCCCGCTCCACCGCGGTCGCCCGCCGGGCGTAGGTCGCGGCGTCCGCCTCGGCCTGCACCCGCTCGCGGGTCGGCGTCCGCAGGGCCCGCTCGACCTCCGGCTCGGGCCGGATGGCGACCACCCGGACGTCGACGACCGCGATGCCGGTCTCGGCCAGCCGGGCGTCGGCGGCCAGGCCCGCCGCGACCGCGTCGCGCACCGGGCCGACCCCGGCGGTGAGCGCGGTGGTCAGGCCGGTGGCGGCCAGCAGGTCGATCGCGTGCTGCTGGGCCGACTCGGTGAGCAGCCCGGCGACCTGCTCCAGCGGGGTGCCGCGCCAGAGGCCGGTGTCGGGGTCGATGGAGAAGTCCACCCGCCCGGCGGCCAGCGTGGGGTCGGCGAAGCGGTAGGTCAGCGTCATCTGCACGGTGACGTCCTGGAAGTCCGCCGTCCGGGCGTGGAAGAGCAGGGGCAGCTCCCGGTCGTCGACCGGGACCTCGCTGAGCACCGCCGAGAGCGGGCGGAACCAGAAGCTGGCCCCGGTGCCGCCGTGCCGCAGCCGACCGGCGGTCACGTGCTGGACGTGGGCGGTCGCCGAGCCACGCAGGTGGCGGGCGAAGGGGTAGCGGGCGATGTCGGCCACGACGTCCTCCTCGGGTTGTTGTCGTCAGCTTGACGATAAACGCCCTCGGGGGTTGTCGTCAATGTGACGCTAGGGTGGCTCCGTGGCCCACCCCCCGTTCGCGGTGACCGTCGACCTGGTCGTGCTGACCGTGCGGGCCGACCAGCTGTGCGTGCTGCTGGTGCGCCGGGGCGAGGAACCCTTCCTCGGGCGGGACGCCCTGCCGGGCGGGTTCGTCCGACCCCACGAGGACCTGGCGACGGCGGCCGCCCGCGAGCTCGCCGAGGAGACCGGCCTGGCCGTGGGCCACCTGGAGCAGCTGGCCTCCTACGGGGACCCGGACCGCGACCCCCGGCAGCGGGTGGTCACCGTCGCCCACCTGGCCCTGGTGCCCGACCAGCCGGCGCCCACCGCGGGGACCGACGCGGCCGAGGCCCGCTGGGTGCCGGTCGACCGGGCCGGCGGCCTGGCTTTCGACCACGACCGGGTGCTGGCCGACGGCGTGGAACGGGCCCGGGCCAAGCTGGAGTACACCGCCCTGGCCTGCGCCTTCTGCCCCCCGGAGTTCACCGTCGCGCAGCTGCGCCGGGTCTACGAGGTGGTCTGGGGTCGTCCGCTGGACCCCCGCAACTTCCACCGCAAGGTCACCGGGACGCCCGGCCTGCTCGAGCCGACGGGGGAGACCACCACCCGGGACGGCGGCCGGCCGGCGCAGCTGTACCGGCGGGGCCCGGCCGAGCAGCTGCACCCGCCCCTGCTCCGCGCCGACACCTGAGGGACCCGTCGGTGATCACGGACCTGTGCGCGCGACGCGCCGCGATCAGGTGTCCTGGAGTCCGTGATCACGGCGGGGTTTCGGCGGGGCCATGACCCGCCAGGCGTCCTCGATCAGCTCGGTGAGCAGCTCGGGCGCCACTTCGTCGAGCCGGACCAGGACCGCGCTGTACCCGTCGAAGTGCGGGATGGTGAAGCAGACCTCGGGCTCGGCCGCCAGTAGTTCGGCCTTGCCGCCCTCGCCGTCCACCCGGATGCCCATGACCTCACCGGCGGGGGCCGCGTCCCCCAGGTCGGCCCGGTCCTTCTTCCCCAGCGGCCGGACCCAGACGAAGGTCTTCCCGGCCACCTTCCAGCACCGGTTGCCCCAGGTGGTGCCCTCCTGCACCGACGGCAGGCCGGTCGCGATCCGCTCGACGTCGTCCCAGGTGGCCACGGCGCACACCCTGGCCCGTCGGGGCTTCAGCCCACAAGGGCCGCCCGGAGCCGGTCGGCGACCTCGGCCATTGTGTCGCGGGCGCGCACCGGGTCCTCGGTGAGGAAGTAGTGGTCGACGCCGGGGGTGTCGTGGTGCCAGACGTCGACGCCGGCCTCCCGCAGCCGCTGCGCGTAGGCGACGCCGTCCGGGCGGAGGGTGTCGCGGCCGGCGGTGAGCACCAGGGCCGGCGGCAGGCCGGTCAGGTCCGGGGCGAGCAGCGGGGAGGCGTAGGGCTCGCGGCGGCGCTCCACGTCGGGGAAGTAGACCCGGCGGACCAGCCCGCGCAGGGTCGGCGAGATCATCCCCGCGCCCACGGGCACCTCCGAGGCCATGTCCAGGGCCGGGATGCCGAGCACCTGCAGAGCGGGGGCGAACGACCCCTGGTCGCGGGCCATCAGCGCCACCGCGGCGGCCATGCCGCCGCCGGAGGAGAACCCGCCGACGGCCGTGCGGTCGAACCGCTGCGCCACCCAGGCGGCGACGTCGTGGGCCTGCTCCTGGGCGACCGGGTAGACGACGTAGGGGCCGGTGCGGAAGTCGACGTTGTGCACCACCGCGCCGGTGGTCGCGGCCAGGTAGCGGCACCACCAGTCGTCCATCTGCGGGTAGCGCATCAGCCACGCGCCGCCGTGGCAGTGCACGTGCGCCGTCGTCCCCTGCCCGTACACGTGGACCGGTGCCGGCCCGTGCCGGGTCGGCACCCGGACGACGGACGGCGGGGGCAGCTCGGTGCCCGCGAACCGCAGCTGCTCGCCGTAGCGGACGGTCCACCGCGCGGTCGCGTGCATCGCCATCGCCTGCACCCGGTCGCTGATCCGCACGGCCGGTGTTCGTGGCGGAGGGCCGGCCGGATGGGGTAGACCCGCGGGATGAGCTACCTGCCCGACCCGGCGACCGTCTCCCGGCACGGCGACCAGGAGGTGGCCGGGCAGACCCGCTTCGTGGCCACCGGCGCGCAGACCCGCGGCGACTTCGGCCTCTTCGAGGTCACCCTCCCGCCGGGCGGTGGTGGGCCGGGCCCGCACGTGCACCGCACGTTCAGCGAGTCCTTCCACGTGCTGGAGGGCCGACTGGCGGTCCTGGACGGCGACCGCTGGACGACGGCCGGGCCGGGCGACCTGGTCTACGTGCCGCGGTCGGGGGTGCACGGCTTCCGGGCCGCGGACGAGGACGCCGGGTGCCGGTTCCTGATCCTGTTCACCCCCGGGGCGCCGCGGGAGGACTACTTCCGCGGCATGGTGGAGCTGCGGGCCGACGGCCGGACCCCGACCACCGAGGAGCTCGACGAGCTGGCCGCCCGGTACGACCAGCTCAACCTGCGGGACTGACGCCGGGCCGGTCGCGGTCCTGCCAGGTGCACACGCAGACCTCGTTGCCCTCGGCGTCGGCGAGCACCCAGAACGAGCGGGCCGCGTCGTCGGACAGCAGCCGGCCACCGGCAGCCAGGGCGGCGGCCACCCGGGCGTCGGCGACGTCGTGCGGCACGGTGATGTCCAGGTGGATGCGGTTGCGCTGCGGGCGCTCGGCGTCCATCTGCTGGAACCAGACGGCCGGCAGCCGGCCGGCCGGGTCGACCAGGGCGTCGTCGTCCCCGGGTTGCGGGACCAGATCGAGGACGGCGGCCCAGAACGGCCGCACGGCCGGGATGTCGAGGGCGTCGACGGCGATCTCCAGCTCCTGCACGCGGGTCTCGCCGACCGGGTCGACAGGACGGTCCACCAGCTCGGTGACCCGGCGGGCCAGCTCGACGTCGGCCGCGGTGACCACGCCGCGGGCCCGGTCCTGCAGGCCCAGCCGGAGCCGGTCGGGCCGCAGGTCGGCGCGCAGGTGGGCGTCGCCGTCGGGCCCGAGCTCGACGGCCACCGCGGTCAGCAGCCCCGCGCCCTCGGCGAGGGAGTCCAGCGGGACGGCGGTGACCAGCTCGCCGAGCAGCAGCCGCCAGCCGAGCCCCGCGACGGCGTCCTGGGCCTGCGTGCGGGTCAGTGCGGAGGAGTCCACGCCGTCATCGTGCCGGGTGCGTCCGTCCGACACCGCTGGGGATCAGGGGCCGGGGGCGCCCGGAGCCCCGGGTCAGTTGGCCATGTCGACGAAGCGTGAGTAGTGGCCCTGGAAGGCGACGGTGACGTTCGCGGTCGGGCCGTTGCGGTGCTTGACCAGCATGATGTCGGCCTCGCCGGCCCGCGGGGACTCCTTCTCGTACATGTCCTCGCGGTGGATCATCATGACCATGTCGGCGTCCTGCTCGATCGAGCCGGACTCGCGCAGGTCGGACAGCATCGGCTTCTTGTCCTGGCGCTGCTCGGAGCCACGGTTGAGCTGGCTCATCGCGATGACCGGGACCTCGAGCTCCTTGGCCAGCAGCTTGAGCGCGCGGGAGAACTCCGAGACCTCCTGCTGACGGGACTCCACCCGCTTGCCCGACGTCATCAGCTGCAGGTAGTCGATGACCACGAGCTTGAGGTCGTTGCGCTGCTTGAGCCGCCGCGCCTTGGCCCGGATCTCCATCATCGTCATGTTGGGCGAGTCGTCGATGTAGAGCGGGGCGTCGGCGACCTCGCCCATGCGGCGGGCCAGCTTCGACCAGTCCTCGTCGGACAGCGTGCCGGCGCGCATGTGGTGCAGCGGCACCTTCGCTTCGGCCGACAGCAGACGCATGGTGATCTCGTGCTTGCTCATCTCCAGGGAGAAGATGCACGCGGCCTGGTGGTGCTTGACGGATGCATTGCGCGCAATGTCAAGTCCAAGGGTCGATTTGCCAACCCCGGGCCTCGCGGCGATGACGACCATCTGGCCGGCCTGCAGGCCGTTGGTCAGCTCGTCGAGGTCACGGATGCCGGTGGGCACGCCCCGGGCGGTGCCGCCGCGGCTGGCGATGGCGTCGAGCTCGTCCATCGTGGGCTGGAGGACGTCCTCGAGGCGCGAGTAGTCCTCGCTCATCCGCTTCTCGGTGACGTCGTAGATCTCCTGCTGGGCGCGGTCGACGATGTCGTCGACGTCGCCCCGCCCGCCGGCCGCGCCGTAGCCCAGCTGCACGACCCGGGTGCCGGCCTCGACCAGCCGCCGCAGCACGGCCTGCTCGGCCACGATCGCGGCGTAGTAGCCGGCGTTGGCCGCGGTCGGGGTGGAGGCGATGAGGGTGTGCAGGTAGACCGCACCACCCATGCGGGAGAGCTGGTCGGTGCGGTTGAGCTCGGCGGCGACGGTGATCGCGTCGGCGGGCTCACCGCGGCCGTAGAGGTCGAGGATGCAGTCGAAGACGACCTGGTGCGCCGGCCGGTAGAAGTCTGCGCCGTGCAGGACCTCCACGACGTCGGCGATCGCGTCCTTGCTCAGCAGCATGCCGCCCAGGACCGACTGCTCGGCAGCGACGTCCTGAGGGGGCTGGCGGTCGTACTCCGGCGCCGAGGCCACCGGCCTGCTGATGTCGTCGACCACTGCCACGCGCGGTGCTCCTCTTCGCTGTCGCCGTCCCCCGGTCACGACCGGCGCCCGCCTCCGGGCGGGCCGTCGTGCTCTTGCTACCGCGGGGGTCCGACAGTTCCGCGCGGGCGGCGTCCGGGCGCCCGCGGCGCGCTCGGGGAGGAACGCTAGGCAGCCCGGGGGACGGCGTCCACGACCGCTGTGCACACCGCTCTGCACAACCTGTGGACGGCTCCGTGGACGGACGCAGCCGTCGTGTGGACGGCGGCGGGACGGCCACCCGTCACCTGACGGGAAGCAGCCGGTCACCTGGCGATCGGCTGCGCCCAGGCTGTGGACGGCAGAAAAACTTGGTGGCGCCGGACGCCCGGGCGCGTCGTGGACGGGCAGGACGCACCACCCTCACCACGGGCCCCACCGCGGTCTGGCACAAGCCGCCAGAGCCCGTCCCCCTGCACCGGAGTCCGTCCTCCTGCACCAGATCTGGCGAGGGAGGACGGAGTTCGATCAACCTCCCTGATCGACGCTGGGCCGGGCGGGCGGGAGGGGCCACGAACGACGGAGGGGGCGCCGGACCAGCGGTCCGACGCCCCCTCCGGGACAGCACGTGCGATCAGGCAGCGACGACCTCGATGGCCAGCGTCGCGCTGACCTCGGGGTGCACCCGCACCGTGACGGTGTGGGCACCGGTCGACTTGATCGAGCTGGGCAGCTCGACCCGGCGGCGGTCCAGCGCGGGGCCACCGGCGGCGGTCACCGCGGCGACGACGTCGGCCGTGGTGATCGAGCCGAACAGGCGGCCACCCTTGCCGGCCTTGGCCGGCACGGTGACGCTCAGCGAGCCCAGCTGGCCGGCGACCTGCTTGGCCTCCTCGAGCGTGGCGACCTCGCGGGCCGCACGCGCCCGGCGGATGCCGGCCACCTGCTTCTCGGCACCGCGGGTGGCGACGATGGCCAGACCGCGGGGCAGGAGGTAGTTGCGGGCGTACCCGCCCTTCACCTCGACGGTGTCCCCGGCGGAGCCGAGGCCGGCGACCTCGTGGGTCAGGATCAGCTTCGATGCGCTCATGGTCAGCGCGCCGTGGAGGTGTAGGGCAGCAGGGCCATCTCGCGGCTGTTCTTCACGGCCACGGCGACGTCGCGCTGGTGCTGGCTGCAGTTGCCGCTGACGCGGCGGGCACGGATCTTGCCGCGGTCGGAGATGAACTTCCGCAGCAGCGTCGTGTCCTTGTAGTCGACGTAGGTCGCCTTGTCCTTGCAGAACTGGCAGACCTTCTTCTTCGGCTTGCGAATCGGGGGCTTGGGCACTGGTTTCTCTTTCTCAGGGGTGGTGCGAGATCAGAAGGGGGGCTCGTCGCTGGACGAGGCCGGGGTCGACCACGGGTCGCTGGCGCTGCTGCCGCCGCCGGAGGAGCCGAAGCCCCCACCGCCGCCGGAGCCGCCACCGAAGCCCCCGCCGCCGTCACCGCGGTTGGCCTTGGTGACCTTCGCAGTGGCGTAGCGCAGGGAGGGGCCGATCTCGTCGACCTCCAGCTCGACGACGGTGCGCTTCTCGCCTTCCTTCGTGTCGAAGGAACGCTGCTTGAGGCGACCGCTGACGATGACCCGGGAGCCACGGGTGAGGGACTCGGCGACGTTCTCCGCCGCCTGCCGCCACACGTTGCAGCGCAGGAAGAGTGCCTCGCCGTCCTTCCACTCCGACGTCTGGCGGTCGAAGGTCCGCGGCGTGGAGGCCACGGTGAAGTTGGCGACGGCGGCACCGGACGGCGTGAAACGCAACTCCGGGTCGGCGGTCAGGTTGCCGATGACGGTGATGACGGTCTCGCCGGCCACGGTCAGTGGACCTCGGGCCGCATCAGCTTCGTGCGCAGGATGGACTCGTTCAGGTTGAGCTGACGGTCCAGCTCGGCGACCGCGGCGGGCTCGGACTGGATGTCGACGACGGCGTAGATGCCCTCGACGTTCTTCTTGATCTCGTACGCCAAGCGGCGCCGGCCCCAGATCTCGGTCTTCGCGGTGCCACCGGCGTTGGTGACGACGGAGAGGAACCGCTCCAGGCTGGGAGCGATCGAACGCTCCTCCAGCTCGGGATCGAGGATGATCATCAATTCGTAGTGACGCACGGAGAACCCCACCTCCTCTGGTCTCAGCGGCTGCAGGGCATCTGCAGCAGGAGGGCTTGCACGCGTCGCGCCCCTGGACGGCCCAGGACAGCAGCCGGACAGGAGCGCTCCGCCGAGGGTATCAGGAGCGGGACGCCGACCGCTGGGCCAGATGGGTGCGCACCAGGGCGGCGGTGACACCGGCGAGGGCGACCACGGCAGCCAGCGCCGGCACCGACAGCGCCGGGTCGGGGCTGCTGGCCCGGGAGTCCGAGGCGACCTCGACGCCGTCGCCACCACCGGGCAGGGACCCGCCCAGCCCGGCGAGCTGGCCGAACACCGGCACCGACGCGCCGTCGTAGCTGCCGGCCACCCCGCCGCCGCCACTGCCGCCACGGCTGGACGCGGCGTCGCCGGTGGCGTAGCGCGAGGGGTCGAAGGCGGCGGCCGCCGAGCTGTCCAGCGGGGCGAGCTGCCCGGAGGTGCTGGGCACCCCGTAGGCGTACCCGGTGCCGTCGACCGGCGCCGGGGCCGGCTGCTCGGTGGTCGGGGCGGCGGTCTGCTCGCCCCCGGAGGTCACCGGGGGGTCCACCGGGGCCGACGGCGCCGCCGGCACCGGCAGCGACGGCACGGCCACGGTGACCGGCGGCAGCGTGGGGAGGTTCGCCGAGGGCAGGTTCGGCAGCGGCACCAGCGTGTTCACCACGAAGGGCGTGCCGACCGGCAGCGCGGGCAGGGTGCGCACGATGCCGTTCACCAGGTCGTTGACCACGGCGGCCGGGGTGCCCGTGGCCGGCACCACGCGGTAGGTGTAGGTGATCGCGCCCACCGTGCTGGACGGGAAGGTGTACTGGGCGGACTGGCCGAGCTGCAGGCCCTTCGTCGACCCGTTGAACGCCACCGAGACGTCGGTGTAGACGGTGCCGCCCAGTGACCCGACCAGCGGCAGCGTGGTGCTGGCCGGGTAGGAGGCCACCGAGTTGACGAAGGTGACCGTGCCGCCGGCGTCGATGCTGACCGTGGGCGGGGTGAGGGTCCTGATCTCCACCGTCGCCGTCGGCGCAGCCGTGGCGGCGGGCGCGGCGAGGACCGAGCCCACCACCGCGACCAGCCAGCCGAGCGTGAGCACGGCGATGCCCCGCCGTGCCGACCGGGCGATCCGTCCGCTGTGCATCGTCCTGCGCCTCTCCGTCGAGACCCGAGCTGTGGTCACCGCTAGCAGTGCCTGCGGGTAACACCTACCACGTGTCCCAACGAGTGTGTGACGCAGGAGATACGCCCGCATCCCGATGTCACCCGCACGGCCTACGTTCGGGTGCATGTCGTCGCACCCGGTAGGAGTACACGTCGGTTCCGGCCTCACCGAGGGCGGCGAGGTCGACGACGGCGGTGTGCTGGCCCGGGCCGCCGAGGTCGACGCCTCGGCCGTGCAGGTCTTCCTCGCCGACCCCCAGGACTGGAAGGCACCGAAGCCGCGGCCGGACGCCGAGGAGCTGCGCGCCGCCGACCTGACGGTGTTCGTGCACGCCCCCTACGTGCTCAACGTGGCCTCGACCAACAACCGCATCCGCATCCCCAGCCGCAAGCTGCTCGGCCAGCACGCGGCGGCCTCGGCCGCGGTCGGTGCGGCGGGCATGGTGGTGCACGGCGGCCACGTCACCGGCAAGGACGACCCGGCCGCGGGCTTCGACAACTGGCGCAAGCTGTTCGAGCGCCAGGCCGCCGACGGCGGGTTCCCCGTCCCGGTGCTCATCGAGAACACCGCGGGCGGGGACAAGGCCATGGCCCGTGAGCTCGACGCGCTGGCCCGGCTCTGGGACACCGTCGGGGAGTTCGGTGCCGGCTTCGTGCTCGACACCTGCCACGCCTGGGCGGCCGGCTGGGACCTGTCCACCGTCGTCGACGACGTCCGGGCGATCACCGGCCGGATCGACCTGGTGCACCTCAACGACAGCCGCGACGAGGCCGGCTCCACCCGCGACCGGCACGCCCCGCTGGGCGAGGGGCAGGTCCCGGAGGAGCTACTGCTCGGCGTGGCGCGGGCCGCCGGCTGCCCCGTCGTCCTGGAGACCCCCGGCGACGCCGCCTCCCACGCCGGCGAGATCGCCCGGGTCCGGGCGGCGCTGGGCTAGCCGGAAGCGGTCGGGGGCGCCGTCGAGCAGCCCGCCGGCGGGGTCGTCGGTGCCGGGCCAGCTGCGCCGCACCCGGTCCAGCCCCGGGTGCCACACGTCCCGGACCACGAGCGCCATCAGCACCACGACGGCGACGTCGCGCACCCCGACGGCGAGGAAGAACCACTGCACGTCGACGCCCTTGTTGTCGGTGCCCAGGTACCAGAGCAGCCGCGGCACCCACAGCACCGCCTCGGTGGCCTGCCACAGCAGCAACGACCGCCAGGACGGGCGGGCCAGCACCGCCAGCGGCAGCAGCCACAGCGAGTACTGCGGGCTCCAGACCTTGTTGACCAGCAGGAACCCTGCCACCAGGAGGAAGGCCAGCTGGGCCACCCGGGGCCGCTGCGGGGCGGTGAGGCCGAGCGCCGCGACGGCGACGCAGACCGCGATGGTGGCCACCGCGACCCAGGTGTTGAGCACCGCCGGGCTCTGGCCGTCGGCGAGCGGGCCGTCGAGGAGGGTGCCGCCGCTGGCCTGGATGGCGATGTTCCACAGCGTGTCGGGGTCGGCGGGGCGGCTGTCGTTGAGGGTGAAGAACAGCTGCCAGTTCTCCGGCGCGAGCAGCGCGATCGGCAGGTCGACCACCAACCAGGCGGCCGCGGCGGCGACCGTCGTGGTGGCCCAGGCCCGCAGCTTCCCGGCGCGCAGGCACAGCACGAGCAGGACGCCGAGCAGCAGCACCGGGTACAGCTTCGCCGCCGTCCCCAGCCCGATCAGCACCCCGGCCAGCACCGGGTGCCGCTTCGCCCAGGCCCACATGCCCAGCGACGCCAGCGCCACCGCGAACAGGTCCCAGTTGGTGAAGGCGTGCACCACCAGCAGCGGGGACAGCCCGACCATCGCCGCGTCCCACGGCCGACGTCCGGCCAGGCCGACGACCGAGCGGGTGACCAGCAGCGCGCAGACGCCCAGCACCAGGCAGGTGACGACGTAGTAGCTCTGCACCGGCACGACGGTGGGCAGCAGGCCGACCGTCCGGGCCAGCGAGTCGTAGCCGCGGGCCAGCACCGAGGCGACCCACATGAACCCGCCGGTGAGCACCGGGTACTCCACGGCGGAGTCCAGGTAGGGCACCTGGCCGGAGTTCAGGCCGCGCAGGCCGAACAGCGGGACGGTGTCGGAGTAGCAGAAGTGGGTGTACTGCTTCGAACCCACCCAGTTGCCGTCCGAGCACGGGTACTGCTTGGCCCAGGCCAGCGCGAGACCGAGCACGCAGAACAGCAGGCAGACCCGCAGCGGGGTCCAGAACAGGGCGCGTCCGGTGACCGCGTGCCGGCCCCACGGGCCACCGACGGCCTCGCTGGCCTGCGCGGCGACCCGGTCGGTCCAGCTCGGCACGACCCGGTCCGGCCAGGGCGGTGCCGCCACCTGCGGCGGTTCGCTGACCCGCACCGTGGACGGCGCGGGCCCACCCGCCGGCTCGTCGGCCGGGGGCGGGCCCGAGTCGTGCGTGCTCACCCGGTCAGTGTGGTCAACGGGTGGTCGGTGTCGGCAGACCGACGCCGGGTTGACCGGGTGACTGGGTCGTCGGCGTGGTCGGTGCCGCCGTGGTCGGCTGCGGCGCCTGGGTGGTCGTCGGCGGGGCCTGGGTGGTCGTCGGCGGGGCCTGCGTCGTGGTCGGCGGGGCCTCGGTGGTGGTCACCGGGGCCTCCGTCGTCCGCGGCGGGGCCTGGGTGGTCGGCTGGACCGGGGAGCCCCGGCCGGAGTCGCCGTCGATGATCGGCTGGCTGGGCAGCTCCTCGACCGGCGTGCCGGCCAGGACGGCGTCCATGTACTGCTGCCAGATCGCCCCCGGCAGACCCGAGCCGAAGATGATCGACCCGGCGGCGTTCACGATCGGGTCACTGGGGCTGTCGTTGCCCATCCACACCGCCGTCGAGATCGACGGGGTGAAGCCGACCATCCAGGCGTCGGAGTTGTCCTCGCCCTGGCCCTGGGTGCCGGTCTTGCTGGCCACCGGGCGGTCGCCGTCCAGGCTGCGCCGGGAGTACTCGGCGACGCCCTCCATCGAGTAGGTGGTGTCGCTGGCGACGTCGGCCGGCATGGCCTGCGTCCCGGTGTCCACCACCGCGTCGGGGGAGACGATGACCCCGCCGGCGGAGTCGGTCACCTGGGACACGATGTGCGTGCCGTGCCGGACCCCGCCGTTGGCGATGGTCGCGAAGCCGACGGCCTGGTCGATCGGGCGCATCTCGTACTCGCCGATGCCGATGGCCGACCCGGTGGTGCCCTCGGCGTTGGCCAGCGTGCGCCCACCGTCGAGGGCACCCCCCGACCAGGTGTCGGGCATCCCGGTGGCGGCCAGCGCCGTGTCGCGGACGTTCTCCGCCCCGACCTCGTAGGCCAGGCCGTAGAACGTCGTGTTCAGCGACCGGGTCATGGCCTGCACCAGGGTGCAGTTGCCGCAGGAGGCGCCGCCGGAGTTGCGGACCGGCGCCTCGCGGTCGGGGAAGGTCTGCGGGGAGCTGCCGTCCCAGCGGGTCTCCACACCGATGCCCTGCTCCAGCGCGGTGGCCATCACGTAGGGCTTCATCGACGAGCCGGGCTGCCGCTGCGCCTGCACGTAGTCGGTGCCGGTGGAGGTCACCGGGCTGTAGTAGGTCAGCACCGCACCGGTCCGCGGGTCCACCGACACCAGGGCCTCCCGGAGATTCTCCGGCTCGCCCTGCATCACGTCGGCCACAGCGGCGGCCGCGGCGTCCTGGTAGCCCTTGTTCACCGTGCTGGTGATCCGCAGGCCGCCGGCGAAGACGTCCTGGTCGTCCAGACCGTAGCGGGACTGCAGCTCGGCGACCACCTGCCGGGCGATGAAGCCCTCGGGGCCGTCCGGGTAGTTCAGGTTCGCCGTGGACGCCGGCAGCACCTCGGGGTAGGTCGAGGCCTGGCGGTCGGCCGAGCTCAGCCAGCCCTGCTCGACCATGCCGTCGAGCACCAGGCCCCACCGGTCCTGCGCGCCCTCGGGGTTGCTGGCCGGGTCGTAGGCGCTGGGGCTGCGGATCAGGACGGCGAGGACGGCGCCCTGCTGGGCGGTCAGGGCACTGGCGTCGACCCCGAAGTAGGTCTGCGCAGCGGCCTGGATGCCGTAGGCCCCGCGGCCGAAGTAGATGGTGTTCAGGTACCCCTGGAGGATCTCGTCCTTGGAGTAGCTGTTGTCCAGCTTCACCGCCAGGAACAGCTCCTGGAACTTGCGGCTGAAGGTCTGGTCGGCGGTGAGCAGCGTGTTCTTCACGTACTGCTGGGTGATCGTCGACCCGCCCTGGGTGGAACCGCCGGTCAGGTTGTTCCAGGCCGCCCGGGCGATGCCGGTGACCGAGATGCCCGGGTCGGAGTAGAAGTTCCGGTTCTCCGCGGCCAGCACCGCCTCGCGGGCGGGCTCGGAGACCTGGTCGAGGGTGACGTTGATCCGGTTCTCGGTGCCGAGCCGGGCCATCTCCGTGGTGCCGTCGGAGTAGTAGATGATCGACAGCTGGTCCTGCTGGACGTCGTCCAGGTTCGGCACCGTGGTGTTGGCGTAGACCACGCCGACGAAGACGCCCAGCAGCAGCAGCCCGCCCAGCACCAGCGAGGCGAGCACCTTGTAGACGCGGCGCCGCTTCTGCTTCGCCGTCCGCTTGCCCTTGCCCTTCCGCTTGCCGCCGGCGGGCCGGGCCGAGACGGTGGCGGGCCCGCCGGTGCGCGCGGCCGTCGTCCGGCCCCGGTCGCCGCCG
>NZ_JAMXRZ010000219.1 GCF_024124375.1 Klenkia sp. PcliD-1-E | reverse complement strand
GGCCGCCCGCCAGGCCACCGCCGGCACCCTGGACGTCGCCCGGCTGGCCCGGCTGGCCTGGGCGGTGACCCCGCAGCTGCGGGTGCTCACCGGCCTGGCCCGCGCCGACCGGTGGCCGGAGCTGCGGCCCGCCGCGGTCGGCGCGGTGCTCGAGCAGGCCCGCCGGCTGACGGCGCTGACCGTGGTGGACTGCGCCTTCTGCGTCGAGGAGGACGAGGAGCTGTCCTTCGACACCGCCGCGCCGCGGCGCAACGGCGTCACGACGACCGTGCTGGAGCAGGCCGACACCGTGCTGTGCGTCAGCGGTGCCGACCCGGTCGCCCTGCAGCGCACCGTCCGCGCCCTCGGCCAGCTGCGCGACGTGCTGCCCGGGGTGGAGCCGGTGGTGCTGGTCAACCAGGTCCGGCGGGGACCGGTGCCGGGCGACCCGGAGCAGGAGATCGGTGGCGCGCTGGCCCGCTTCACCGGCGCCCGGGTGGCCGGCTTCCTGCCCGCCGACCGAAGGGCCACCGACGCCGCCCTGGCCGCCGGGCGCACCCTGGCCGAGGTCGCCGACCGCTCACCGCTGCGGCTGGCGCTGCGGGCGAGGGCCGCGGAGCTGACCGGGGTACCGGTGCCGGGGCGCTCGCGTCGCCGTCGGTGACCGGCATGGCTAGGTTGGGGCCCCCGACGGAGGGAGCACCGTGGTCGACCGGCTGACCTCGCTGGATGCGTCGTTCCTCTACCTCGAGGACCCCGACACCCCGATGCACGTCGCCGGGTTCCTGGTGCTGGAGTCACCGCGCGGGGGCCTGGACCACGAGGACCTCGTCGAGCTGGTGCGCTCCCGTCTGCCGCTGGTGCCCCGGTTCCGGCAGAAGGTCGTCGAGGTGCCCGGCCACCTGGCGAACCCGGCCTGGGTGGACGACCCCGACTTCGACGTCACCTACCACGTGCGTCGCTCGGCGCTGCCCCGACCGGGCACCGAGGAGCAGCTGCTGGACCTGGTCGCCCGGCTGACCGCACGGCCGCTGGACCACCACCGCCCGCTGTGGGAGATGTACCTGGTCGAGGGGCTCGCCGACGACCGCATCGCCGTGGTCACCAAGACCCACCCGGCCCTGGTCGACGGGCTGACCGCCATCGACATCGGGCAGGTCATCCTCGACGACGCCCCGGTGCCCGCCGACCGACCCGCCCCGCCCGACGACTGGCGGCCCCGCCGTCCGCCCGGCCCGGTCGCGCTGGTGTGGGAGGCCGTCGAGGAGGCGGTGCAGCGGCCGACCGCGGTGCTGGACACCGTGCGCACCGCCACCGGTGACCTGCGGGCGACGGCGGGCCGGCTGGTCGGGACCGCGGGGTCGGTGCTCAGCGCGCTGGCCCGCACCACGGTGCGCCCGGCCCCCACCAGCCCGCTCAACGGGTCCATCGGCCGGCAGCGGCGGGTCGCGGTCGCCCGCGCGGACCTCGAGCAGCTGAAGGCCGTGCGGGCGGTCCTCGGCGGCACGGTCAACGACGTGCTGCTGGCCACCGTCACCGGGGCGCTGCGGGAGTGGCTGCTGTCCCGCGGCGAGCCGGTGGTGGGGTCGACCTCGATCCGGGCGCTGGTGCCGGTGTCGGTGCGGCCCGACGACAGCGACCCCGACGACCCCACCGGTGGCGTCGTGTCCTCCCTGCTGCTCGACCTCCCGGTGGGGGAGCCCAACCCCCGGGTGCGGGTGGCCCGGATCGGCTACGCCATGCGCGGCGCGGCGCAGGGCGGCCAGTCGGTGGGTGCGGGCACGCTGGTCGCGCTCTCGGGCTTCGCGCCGCCGACCCTGCACGCCCTCGGCGCCCGGGCGGCCAGCGGGCTGTCCCGGCGGCTGTTCAACCTGGTGGTCACCAACGTCCCGGGGCCGCAGCAGCCGCTCTACGCATCGGGTGCCCGGATGCTCGAGGTCTTCCCGGTGGTGCCGCTGGCGCGAGGCCAGGGGCTGGCGATCGGGCTGACCAGCTACGACGGCACCGTGTACTTCGGCCTCAACGCCGACCGGGACTCCGTCTCCGACGTGGACGTGCTGGCCGACCTCATCGAGCAGGAGGTGGCCGACCTGGTCGAGTCGACCAGCCAGGGCCCGCCGGCGCCGCACCCGCCACCCGCCCGCCGGGCGCCCACCCGGCGGCCGCGCAGGGGGGCGGCCGGGGGAGACTGACCGGGTGCGCGTGTACCTGCCGGCGACCACGACCGTCCTGCACCGGCTGCTCGACGAGGGCCGGCTGCCCGGACCGCTGACGGTCTTCGCGGTGACCCCGGAGCTGCGCGGGTTCTACGAGCTCTCGGGCACCGACGAGGAGGAGCTGGAGTACGCCGCGCTGCTGGGCGCCGCCCGCGCGAGCCTGCGGCTGCTGGACGTCGACCCCGTGGCCGCACGCCGCCGGGTGGTGCTCGCCGCCGACCTGCCCGACGACGCCGTCGTCCCGCTGCCGGACCCCGACACCGACCGCGGCGCCGCCCGCGCGTCGGCCGACCTGACCCTGGCCGACGTGGCCAGCGCGCACATCGACACCGCCGAGGCGGAGCCGGACGTCGCGGGCGCGGTCGCCGTGGTGCTCGAGGCCGACCTCGGCAGCGAGGACGCGCAGTTCGTCGTCGACCAGGCCGAGGGCCACGAACTGGCCTGGTACGCCACCCAGGAGCTCGGCCCGGCGCTGGACCTGCTCTGAGCCGAAACCGCTCCGCCCCGGTGGCGCTCACCGCCGGGCCACCTGCACCCGGGTCGTGGTGCCGCCGGTGACCAGCCACCCCGCGCCCGGCCGGGCCGGGAGGGCGCCCCGCGGCAACCGGGCGCCGAGGAGCTCGGCGTCCCCGCGGGCCGGCTGGAGCAGCAGCACGGTGCGGGCCCGGCGCAGCGCGGGCGCCGGACCCCGGTAGGCGCCGGCCACGTCGCCCGGCGCAG
>NZ_JAMXRZ010000218.1 GCF_024124375.1 Klenkia sp. PcliD-1-E | reverse complement strand
ACCCGTCCCGCCCGGCCCGCTTGACCACGTAGAGCGCGGAGTCCGCCGCCGAGTACAGGGTGCGGACGTCGCGGGCGTGCTCGGGGGCGTGCGCCACGCCGACGCTGACGGTCAGCCGCAGCTCGGTGCCGTCGGGCAGCACCAGGGGCGCGGCCCGGACGGCGGCGACCAGGTCGGCGGCGCGGGCACCGGCGACGCCCACCGGGCAGCCGGGCAGCAGCACCGCCAGCTCGTCCCCGCCGAGCCGGCCCACCACGGCGTCGGTGCTGCGCACCGCGGCGGTGAGCACCGCACCGACGTGCCGCAGCGCCGCGTCGCCGACCGGGTGCCCCCACTTGTCGTTGACGGACTTGAAGTGGTCGAGGTCGACCAGCACCAGGGCGGTGCCGGTGCGGGGGTAGCGGGTGAGCGAGTCGGCCATGGTGTCCTCGAGGACCCGCCGGGTGACCAGGCCGGTGAGCCCGTCCACGGTCGCCACCCGCTCCAGCTCGGCGACCAGCCGCCCGGAGGCGTCGACCTGGTGCGTCATCGCTGCCGCCAGCATCAGCAGCGAGGCGCAGGCCAGCCCGGCGTCCAGCGCGCGGACCCCGGTCCACGGACCGGCCACCGCGAGCACGGTGACCGAGGCGGCGCAGCTGAGGCCGGTGACGGCGAGGGCGGCCCCCCGGCGCAGCTGGCTGACCGCGAAGACCACCGGGACGCCCATGAGGGAGACCCCGGCGTTCAGCTCGCCGAGCAGCAGACCCCACATCGAGGAGCAGGCCAGGACGGCGACCAGTGCGGCCAGCGGCACGGACAGGTCGCGGGCGGCGCTGCCGCGCGGGGCGAGCACGCACAGCGCGCCGGTGAGCACGAACAGCGCGAGCACGACCCACCCGAAGGCGGGGGCGGGCACCCCGAGGTGGGGCAGCGCCAGCATCATCCCGAGCAGCAGCACGGTGCCCGTCCCCAGCAGGACGGCGGCGATCCGCGGACCGACCCCGGGCAGCCGGGGACGCAACCAGGCGGGGGCCTGGCGGTCCGCGCGCAGCGGTCGGGGACGGGGCACGTCCTGGTCATCGGCCCGGCCGGTGCCCGTCTCCTCCCGTGGCCGGGGGTGCTCACCCGGAAGGATGGGGCGGGTCCGCGGTGTTGCACCGCGCAGTGATCCCCGACCCGAAGGACACCGTGTCGTCCCCCTCCCCCACCGCCCGCCGCCGGGTGCGCACCCCTGGCGCCCCGACCAGCCGCGAGGAGCAGCGCGCCCAGCAGACCTGGGTGGACGGCGCCGAGCCGGAGCTACCCGTGCGCGCCACCCCGCCGCAGCGGGTGGTGTTCCACCTGGGGCCGACCAACTCCGGCAAGACCTACGAGTCGCTGCAGGCCCTGGCCGAGGTCGGCTCCGGCGTCTACGCCGCGCCCCTGCGCCAGCTGGCGCACGAGGCCTACGCCAAGCTCTCCGCCGTCCTGCCCGCGGGGACCGTGGGCCTGTCCACCGGCGAGGAGGAGATCGACCCCGGCGCGCCGATCGTGTGCTGCACCGTGGAGAAGGCCCCGCCGGCCGGTGAGCTGCTGGTGCTCGACGAGTCGCACTGGGTCGCCGACCCCGACCGCGGCCACCACTGGGCCCGCCTGCTGCTGACCGGCGAGTACCGCGAGATGCACCTGATCTCCGCTGCCGAGGCACTGCTGCTGCTCCGGCCGCTGGTCGCCGACGCGGTCGAGACCGAGGTGGTGGACCACCGGCGGCTCTCCCGGCTGGACGTGCTGCCCGCCCCGGTCAAGCCGCAGCAGGTGCGCCCGCAGACGCTGGTCGTCGCGTTCTCCAGGAAGACCGTCTACGCGGTCGCCGCGCAGCTGGACCGGCACCGCACCGGCAAGGTCGGCGTCCTCTACGGCGCGCTGCCGCCGGCCACCCGCCGCGACGTCATCGCCCGGTTCACCCGTGGCGAGCTCGAGGTGCTGGTCACCACCGACGTCATCGGCCACGGCATCAACGTCCCGGCCAGCACGGTGCTGTTCGCCGAGACGCAGAAGTTCGACGGCACCGAGCTGCGCCCGCTGCGCACCTGGGAGGCCGCGCAGATCGCCGGCCGGGCCGGCCGGTACGGGCTGACCGGGCACGGGTCGGTCGGCGTCCTGGGCGGGGTGCCGGGGCTGCGGCCGGTCCCGTCGCTGGTGGCCGCCGGCGCCTCGGTCGCCCGCGGCGACGCGACGAGCGACCTGCCCAACCGGCTGCCGCGGCTGCGGCCCGAGCTCGACGACCTCGGCGCCTTCGAGCCGGTCGACCTGCCCGAGGCGCTCCAGCGCTGGTCGGTGTGGGCCCGCTCGGCCACCCGGGCGCAGGCCATGACCCCGGACGACGTCAGCGGCCTGGTGCTGCGGGTGCACGCGCTGCTGCCGATGCTGCGGGGGCCCCTGTCGGCCGACCTGTTCACCGTGTGGCGGCTGGTCAACCTGGCCATCGACCACGACCCGCCGCGCAAGGTGCGCTGGCTGGCGCTGTCCCGGGCGGCGCTGCGGCACCGCGCCGGGCTGGACGTGCCGCGCGAGCTGGTGCTGCCGCCGGTGCCGCGGGGCACCACGGTGCAGGAGTACGAGCTGGTCGCGGCGCAGGCCCGGGAGGCGCAGACGCTGCTGCGCTCCTTCCCCGGCGTGGCCGGTCTGGTGGCCGAGGACGCCGCCCGGGTGGAGGAGCGCTGCGCCGCCCGGATCACCGAGCTGCTGCCCGACGCGATCGGGCTGTCCTCGGCGTCGCGGTGCGTCTCCTGCGGGGTGGGCATCGCGCCCTGGTTCACCACCTGCCGGGACTGCGGCACCCGCCCGCCGTCCCGTGGCGCCGACCGCCGCCCGGGCCGGTCGTCGGCGGCGTCGTCCGGTCGCCCGACCGGCGGCTCGTCCGCGGGCCGGGGTGCCGGGGATCACCGGCAACCGGGCACTCGCGC
>NZ_JAMXRZ010000217.1 GCF_024124375.1 Klenkia sp. PcliD-1-E | reverse complement strand
GGCGGTCAGGTCGGGCAGCGGGGCGGCCTGCGCGGGCTGGGGCAGGTCGGCCGCGACCCGGTTGGCGACGGCGAGCACGGCGTGGTCGTTGCGCCAGCTGGTCGACAGCGTCAGCCGTGCGGCGGGGCGGTCGGGCGCCCCGGGGAAGGTGCGGGGGAACCGCTCGATGGTGCCCGAGGACGCGCCCCGCCAGCCGTAGATGGACTGCCGGGGGTCACCCACGGCGAGCACGGGGTGGTGGCCGGCGCCGCCGAACAGCGCCTCGAGCATGCGCAGCTGGCCCACGGAGGTGTCCTGGTACTCGTCGAGCAGCACCACCCGCCACCGCGCCCGCTCCCGCCGGCCGACGTCGGGCGAGCCGGTGGCCACCCGGGCGGCCGAGGCGACCTGGTCGGCGTAGTCGATGGCACCGGCGGCACGCTTGCGGGCCTCGAACGCCTCGACCATCGGCAGCAGCGCCACCCGGGCCCGCTGCCGGCCCAGCATCTTCAGCACGTCGGCGTAGGGCCCCTTGGTCCGGCCGGTCACCGGGTAGGCGTGCACCTGGTCGTGCAGCTGCCCGGTCCAGCGGCGCAGCTGGTCGGGGGTCACGTCGTGCTCGCCCAGCTCGGCGGCCAGCTGCAGGACGTCCTCGGTCGTGCTGACCAGGCCCAGGGCGACGTCGGCCATGTCGCCGGTGTGCGCGGCGACGACGGTGGCGGCCTGGCCCCAGCACATGGCCGGACCCAGCACGCCGGCGCCGGGCTCCACCCCGATGCGCAGGCCGTGCTCGGCGACGATGCCGGCCGCGTAGCCGTGGTAGGTGGCCACCGTGGGGGTGGCCACCTCCAGGCGGGCACGCAGGTCGGGGTCGGTGTCGGGGTGGGCGGCGAGGGCGGTGAGCCGCAGCCGGATGCGGGCACCGAGCTCACTGGCCGCCTTGCGGGTGAAGGTCAAGCCCAGCACCGCCTCGGGGGCGACGAGCTGGTTGGCCACCAGCCAGGCCACCCGGGCGGCCATGGTCTCGGTCTTGCCGGACCCGGCGCCGGCGACGACGACCATCGGGCGGTCGACGGGGGCCTGCACCACCGCGGCCTGCTCGGCCGAGGGCGCGTAGGACAACCCGCACCGCCGGGCGACCTCGGCCGGGTCGAGCAGCTCGGGCACCGCCGCCGGCCCCGGCGCCACGAAGCCGGGCAGGTCCAGGGCGAGCTGGCCGTCGGCAGCGCGCCGGCTCACCGGGTCACCTGCCGGCCGGCCTCCTGCAGCGGACAGCTGCGGCGGAAGGAGCAGCGGTCGCAGTCGGCGTCGGTGCGGACCTCGAAGGTGGCCGCGCCCATGCCCTCCCCCACCTCGGCGACCAGCTCCCCGGCCCAGGTCGCGGTGGCCGGCACGTCGGCGGGCAGCGCCGGCTGGGTGTGCTCCTTCGCCGCCTTCTGCGCGCCCCCGACCTGCAGCAGCGCCGCGCCGCCGGGCACGGTGCCGTGCCCGGCGAAGGCGCCCTCGGCGACGGCGACCTGGTAGGCGGCGAGCTGCCCGTGCTCCTCGACGGTGCGCGGCGCGGTCCTGCCGGTCTTGAGGTCGACCACCACGAGGCGGCCGTCGGCATCGCGCTCGAGCCGGTCCACCTGACCGCGCAGCCGGGCCCGACCGACGACGACGTCGAAGTCCTCCTCGGCGGCCACCAGGTCGCGGTCGGCGCGGGCGTGCCAGGCGAGGAACTTGGCCAGCATCTCCTGGGCCCGTTCCCGCTGCCGCTGGTCGAACCAGCCCGGGCCCAGGTCCAGGAGGTCGAGCTCGGCGGCGAGGACCGCGGGCGCCTGCTCGGCAGGCAGGCCCTCGGCGACCTGCTGCGCGACGTCGTGCACCGCAGAACCCACGGTGCGGGTGGTCTCGGGCGACGCCTCGGCCCCGACCGCGCCGAGCACCCAGCGCAGCGGGCAGCGCTGGAAGGTGTCGATGGCCGAGGGCCGCACCCGCACGACCGCGTCCTCGGGAGTCAGCGGGGCGTCGTCGGAGAGCTCCGCCAGGCCCCACCAGCCGGCCGGGTCGGCGCCGGGGACCCGCTCCTGCGCGAGCCGGCGCAGCACCGCGGCTGCGCTGGCGCGCCGGGCGGCCGGGGTGTGCGGGTCGGTGAGCGCCCGCCGGAGGTCCGCGACCAGCGCGGGCAGCGTGAGGGCACGCGGCAGCGGGGTGCGCGGCCGCACGCCGTCGCCGTCGGCCGGCGGCGGGGCGACCAGGTCCAGGAACCGGGAGGCGTTGGCGCCCACGTCGCCGCCGTCGAGGCCGGCGTCGACGGCGGTCACGACGAGGCGTCGCCGGGCCCGCGTGACCGCGACGTAGAACAACCGGCGCTCCTCGGCCAGCGCCAGGGTGCGCCGGTCCAGGGCGACCGGGTCGGCACCGGAGGAGACGTCGGCCAGGTCCTCGGCGCCGAGCAGGCTCGCGCGGGTGCGCAGGTCGGGCCACACGCCCTCCTGGACGCCGGCCACGCACACCAGGTCCCATTCCAGCCCCTTGGCGGCGTGCGCCGTGAGCACCCGCACGGTCTCCCCGGCCGGGGCACGCGCCGCCCCGCCGTCCCCGGGCAGCTCCTGGGCGCCGAAGTGGTCGACGAAGTCGGCGACCTGCGCCCCGGGCAGGCGGTCGACGAAGCGGGCGGCGGCGTCGAACAGGGCCACGACGGCGTCGAGGTCGCGGTCGGCGACCGCACCGGCAGGACCACCCGCGGCGCTCGCGGCGGCCCACCGCGGGGACAGGCCGCTGGCCTGCCACATCGCCCACAGCACGTCCTCGGCCGACCCGCCCCGCAGCAGCGCGACCCGGCCGGCGGCCAGCACGCCGGCGACCCGGGAGGCCGGCCGGGCCACCGGCTGGGGCACCTCGTCCAGCAGCGTGGCGTCGGCGAGCAGGTCGGCCAGCGGGGTGCCGCGCTGCGCCGGGTCGACACCCCGCTCGACCAGGG
>NZ_JAMXRZ010000216.1 GCF_024124375.1 Klenkia sp. PcliD-1-E | reverse complement strand
CGGCCGCCGCGGACGCCCAGGTGGCCGCCGCCGACAACGCCGCCGAGCGCTCCGGCGCCGCGCAGAACCACCCCGACCGTCCGGAGCCGGCCGGCCGCGAGGCCGCCGACCGCGACGCACCCGCCCCCGACGCCGACGGCCAGGCCCAGTCCGGGTCCGGCACCTCCGTCCCGCGAGAGGTCTGATCCCGTGCCGCTCACCCCTGTGCTGACCAGCCGCTACGCCGAGGACCGCAGCTGGACCATCGAGACCTACGAGCGCACCGAGGGCTACACGGCCTGGCGCACCGCGCTGGGCATGACGCCCGACGAGATGGTCACCCTGGTCAAGGACTCCGGTCTGCGCGGACGCGGCGGCGCCGGCTTCCCGACCGGCATGAAGTGGAGCTTCATCCCGCAGCCCAAGCCGGGGGAGACCCCGACCGGCCCGGCCGCCAAGCCCAAGTACCTCGTGGTCAACGCCGACGAGGGCGAGCCCGGCACCTGCAAGGACGTGCCGCTGATGATGGCCGACCCGCACTCGCTGGTGGAGGGCGTGGCCATCGCCTCCTACGCCATCCGCTGCTCCTTCGCCGTCATCTACGTCCGCGGCGAGGCCGTGCACGCCCACCGCCGGCTGCAGGCCGCCGTCGCCGAGGCCTACGCCGCCGGTCACCTCGGGCGCGACGTGCACGGCTCGGGGGTCGACCTCGACGTCGTCGTGCACGCCGGTGCCGGCGCCTACATCTGCGGCGAGGAGACCGCGCTGCTGGACTCCCTCGAGGGTCGCCGCGGCCAGCCCCGGCTCAAGCCGCCCTTCCCCGCCGTCGCCGGCCTCTACGGCGCACCGACCGTGGTGAACAACGTCGAGACCCTGGCCAGCGTGCCGTTCGTGGTCCGCGGCGGGTCGGCCTGGTTCAAGGAGTTCGGCCCGGAGAAGTCCCCCGGCCCCAAGATCTACTCGATCTCGGGCCGGGTCGTGCACCCCGGCCAGTACGAGGCCCCCATGGGGACGACGATGCGCGAGCTGCTGGAGATGGCCGGCGGCGTGCGCCCCGGCCACGAGCTGAAGTTCTGGACGCCGGGTGGCTCGTCGACGCCGTACTTCACCGCCGAGCACCTCGACGTCCCGCTGGACTTCGACTCGGTCGCCGCGGCCGGGTCGATGCTGGGGACCACCGCGCTGATGGTCTTCGACGAGACCGACTCGATCGTCGAGGCCACCCTGCGGTTCACCGAGTTCTACGCGCACGAGTCCTGCGGCAAGTGCACCCCGTGCCGGGAGGGCACGTACTGGCTGGTCCAGATCCTGGAACGGCTGGTCGCCGGGCACGGCACCGCGCGTGACCTGGACCTGCTGACCGACACCTGCGACAACATCCTCGGCCGGTCGTTCTGCGCCCTCGGCGACGGCGCCACCAGCTGCATCGCGTCCTCGCTGAAGTACTTCAAGGACGACTACGTGGCACTGCTGCCGCCCGACGAGCAGGGCCGGCTGGGCCGGACGCTGCACATCGAGCCCGTGGCGGCGATGGCATGACCACCCCCGAACCCGCCCCCGCCCAGGTCCCCGCCGTGCCGGGGCCGCACACGCCCGAGGACCACGTCCGGCTGACCATCGACGGCTTCGACGTCGCGGTGCCCAAGGGCACGCTGATCATCCGGGCGGCCGAGCAGATCGGCGTGCAGATCCCGCGCTTCTGCGACCACCCGCTGCTGGAGCCGGTCGGCGCCTGCCGGCAGTGCCTGGTCGAGGTCGAGGGCCAGCGCAAGCCGGTCGCCTCCTGCACCGTCCCGGTCACCCCCGACATGGTGGTGAGGACCCAGCTGACCAGCGAGGTCGCCGAGAGCGCGCAGGCCGGCACGCTGGAGCTGCTGCTGGTCAACCACCCGCTGGACTGCCCGGTCTGCGACAAGGGCGGGGAGTGCCCGCTGCAGAACCAGGCGATGAGCAACGGGCACGCCGAGAGCCGCTTCGAGGGCACCAAGCGCACCTACCCCAAGCCGCTGCCGATCAGCTCGCAGGTGCTGCTGGACCGCGAGCGCTGCGTGCTGTGCGCCCGCTGCACCCGGTTCTCCCAGCAGGTCGCCGGTGACCCGTTCATCGAGCTGTTCGACCGGGGCGCGCTGCAGCAGGTCAGCATCTACGCCGACGAACCCTTCGAGTCCTACTTCTCCGGCAACACCGTGCAGATCTGCCCGGTCGGCGCGCTGACCAGCGCGGCCTACCGGTTCCGCTCGCGGCCCTTCGACCTGCGCAGCGAGCCCAGCACCTGCGAGCACTGCGCCTCGGGCTGCGCGCAGCGCACCGACTACCGCCGCAGCACGGTGCTGCGCCGCCTCGCCGGGGACGACCCCGAGGTCAACACCGAGTGGAACTGCGACAAGGGCCGGTTCGCCTTCCGGTACGCGGCGGCCAACGAGCGGCTGACCACGCCGCTGGTCCGCCGCGACGGCGAGCTGGTGCCGGCGTCCTGGCCCGAGGCCTGGGCCGCCGCGGCCGCGGGCCTGGCCGCCGCCCGCGAGGACGGCGGGGTCGGCGTGCTGCCCGGCGGTCGGCTGACCGTCGAGGACGCCTACGCCTACGCCAAGTTCGCCCGCACCGTGCTCGGCACGCACGACGTCGACGCCCGCGCCCGCGCGCACTCGGCCGAGGAGCTGGCGTTCCTGGCCGCGCACGTGGCCGGCACCGCCCCGGGCGCCGGCGCGGTCACCTACGACGAGCTCGCCGCCGCACCCGCCGTGCTCATGGTCGGGTTCGAGCCGGAGGAGGAGTCGCCGATCGTCTTCCTCCGGCTGCGCCGGGCCGTCCGCGAGCGGGCGCTGCCCGTGTTCGACGTCGCGCCCTTCGCCACCCCGGCCGACGAGAAGCTCGACGCCGTCCTGCTGGCCACCCCGCCCGGCATGGAGGCCGCCGTCCTGCGGGCGCTGGCCACCGAGTCCGCCGGCGGCGTCGGCGCGCAGGCGGCCACCGCGCTGCGCCACGACGGCGCGGTCGTGCTCGCCGGCGAGCGGCTGGCC
>NZ_JAMXRZ010000215.1 GCF_024124375.1 Klenkia sp. PcliD-1-E | reverse complement strand
CTAGCTTCGCGGTGGCCCCGGCCAGCACGGCCGCGGCACCGAGCAGCCCGGGCCGGCCCCCCAGCAGCGCCAGCCCCCAGGCAGCAGCCGACCACGGCGACATGACCACCGGCGCGACGGCGGACCCGTGCCGCTGGGCGAGCAGCGCGGCGCCGGTGCCGTAATAGGCGCGCCGGCGCAGCCAGGCGGCGGTCCGCGCCGGGTGCTCGTGGGCGACCCGCGCGGCCGGGTCGTAGCGCACCCGCCAGCCGGCCGCGGCCAGCCGCCAGACCAGGTCGACGTCCTCGGCGACCTGCAGGTCCTCGTCGAACCCGCGCCCGAGCGCGGACCGGCGCACCAGGAGGGCGGCGCTGGGCACGTAGGAGACGCCGGTCAGCGCGGCGACCGGGGCGGGGCGGGGACCCATGTCCAGCGCGCTGACCGCGTCCTCGTAGGCGCCGACCCACCCGGGCCGGTCGGCGGGCAGCGCGACGATGCGGGGGGCGACGACGGCCAGCCGGGGGTCGGCCAGGTGCGCGGTGAGGACGCCGAGCCAGCCGGGCACGGGGACGCAGTCGGAGTCGACGAACGCGACGGCGGTGGTGGTCGCGGCGGCGAGGCCGGCGTTGCGGGCGGCCGCGGGACCGCGGGCGGTCGCGTGCCGGAGCACCTCGGCCCCGTGCGCGGCGCAGACGGCGGCGGTCGCGGCCGGGTCCGCCGAGCCGTCGTCCACCACGAGCAGCGGGACGTCGGGCAGGTCGGCCCGCAGCGCGCGGAGCAGCCGGTCCAGCTCAGCGGCGCGGTCCTTGACGGGGACGACGACGGTGACGTCGGCCGGGTCGACGGCGGGCAGGTCGGGGTGGGCGAGGCCGGCGTCGAGCAGCCGCGCGGCCAGGGCTGCGGTCGTGGCGTCGGCGACGTCCAGGGTGTCGCCGGTCAGCAGCGCCCGGGCGCGGGGGGCCAGCCGCAGCAGGCGCAGCGGCGAGCCGCCGAGCAGGGCGGCACCGCCGTCCCGTCGTCGGGTGCGCGGGTCGAGCACCACCCGGAACCCGTCGGGCAGCCGGTCCGGCGGCGGGGTCATGCCCCGCGGGGCGGGAGGACCGGGACGTCGTACCGCCGCACCTTGTCGTCCAGCGTCACCAGGACCAGACCTTCGGCGAGCGCCTGGGCGACGAGCATCCGGTCGAACGGGTCGCGGTGGTGGAGGGGCAGGGTCTGGAGGACCTCGGCGTGCGCAGCCCGGAAAGGTAGCTCCTCCAGACCGGGCTCGGCGAAGGCCTCCTCCACCGTGGGTCTGCCCAGCTTGCCGACCGACCGCTTGACGGCGACCTCCGCCGCACTGACGGCGGAGACGTGCACCGTGGAGCCTTCGTCCGAGACGACGTCGGCGACGGTCGACGGCAGCCGGGGGTCCCCGATGACCCACCAGAGCAGGACGTGCGTGTCGAGCAGCAGCCTCACTCGCCGTACCAGTCGCGCTCGTCCTGCTCGGTGAAGTCGTCGAAGTCGTCGGGGATGACGATGCCTTGCCCCTTGAGCCTTCCCGGCCGGCGCCGAGGCTTCTCGGGGCGCTCGGGGACGACCCGGGCGATGGGCTTGCCGTGACGGGAGATGACGATCTCCTCCCCCGCCTCGACCCGGGTGAGCAGTGCCGACAACTGCGCCTTGGCGTCGTACACGCTGACGACCGTGGTCACGGGGCCGATGATATCTGGTCAGATCTGGTCAGACCAGCCTGCCGTCGGCGCCCACGTCCCAGGCCGTCACCGCGGCAGCCAGCCGGTCGACCAGGGCCGCGAGCAGCCGCGCACCCTCCTCGGCCGACGCACCTGCCGGGTCACCGAGCACACCGTTCGGGCTGACCGCGGCCACCCCGCCGGCCCGCATCCGCGGCAGCAGCTCCGCGACCGGTGCGGTGTTCCCGGCCTCGGCCAGCTCCGGCCGCACGGTCCCTGGTTCCACGTGCAACAGCAGGGAGGTCTCGGTCCGGCCGGCGTGCGCGTCGCCGCCGCGGACGCCGCACGGGAACCAGGCGACGTCCCGGCCCTCGTGCCGCAGCAGGGGCACCGCCGAGCGCAGCGCGTCCAGGTTGCCGCCGTGGCCGTTGACGACCAGCAGCCGCCCGGCCCAGCGCCCGGCCGAGCGGCCCAGCTCGACCAGCAGCAGGTGCAGCGCCTCGGTGCCGACCGAGACCGTGCCGGGGAAGCCCTCGTGCTCCCCGCTCGCGCCGTAGGGGACCGCAGGGGCGAGCAGCAGGTCCGGCTGCCGGCCGACGAGGCCGGCCGCGACCGCCGCGGCGACGGTGGTGTCGGTGGCCAGCGGCAGGTGCGGCCCGTGCTGCTCCACCGAGCCGAGCGGGACGACGACGGTGCGCCGCTCGCCGAGCTCGGGTGAGCGCGCGGAACCGAGGATCACCATCCCGCGACCACCCGTTCGGCCGTCGCCACCGCGACGCCGTGGCCGGCCGGGGCCAGGCAGTCCCCGACCCGGTGCACCTCGACCCCGGCGGGGACGGCGGGCCCGGGGACAGGCTCGGGCGGGGTGGCGGCCACGACCCAGTCCACCACCCGCTCCTCGACGTCCCCGGTCAGGTGGTGCAGCAACGTGACCACCCCGTCCCGGACGGCGAGCGGCACCCGCTCCACCGTCTGCACGATGCCGGCGGCCGCGGCCCGGCGGTGCCAGGAGCCGCGGTCCAGCGTCGGGCCCAGCCGCTGCGCGGCGACCAGCGCACCGGTGACCACCTCGACCGCGCAGCCCCGCGCGGCGAGCAGCTCCGCGACGGAGGTGGCATGCGGTCCGCCGAGCTCGTCGACCACCAGCACCCGCCCGGACGGCGCCGCAACCCCGGCGAGCACGTCGGCGACGTCTGCCACCCGGTCGGCGTCCCCCGCCCAGGCGGGCCGGGCCGGGGTCGCACCGCAGGCCAGGACGACGACGTCCGGCGCCAGGTCGGCGAGGACCTGCCGGTCGGCGCGCACCCCGCAGCGGACGTCGACGTCCAGCTCCGCGCACGCCCGGACGTCGGCCTCGACGAACCCGGCCAGCTCCCCCCGGCCGGGCGCGGTGGCGGCCAGGGCGAGCGCCCC
>NZ_JAMXRZ010000214.1 GCF_024124375.1 Klenkia sp. PcliD-1-E | reverse complement strand
GGCCGGCTGCTCGGCCGCGCCGGCGGCGTCCCCGGGCGGCTGGCCGCGGGCAACGCCACCCGCAACCCCCGCCGGACGGCGGCCACCGCCACCGCCCTGGTCATCGGCGTCACGCTCACCACCGCCATGGTCGTCGGCGCCGCCTCGACCCGGGCCACCGCCGCGGCGGGGCTGGACGCCGCCTACCCCACCGACGTCGTCGTCCAGGGCTTCGGCGCCGACATGCCCGACGGGCTGGTCGGCCGGCTGACCGCCGTGGACGGCGTGCAGGCCGGGGTCGGCATCAGCTATGGCGAGGTCACCGGACCCGACGGGCAGACCTACGGCGCGGACGGGTTCGACGTCCCCGCCACCCTGCCGGTGCTGCGCTCGGCGGTCTCCGAGCAGCTGCCCGAGCTGGGCCAGGTCGTCCTGCCCCGCTACCTGGCCGACACCTGGGGCGTCGGCGACGGCGACCCGGTGCAGCTGTCCACCGACGGCCGGGCGCTGACCCTGACCACCGTGGTCGGCAGCGACGACGTGGGCTCCCCGCGGCTCACCGCCACCGAGCTGACCGCGCTGGTGCCCGACGCCGGGCTGGGGACGGTCTGGCTGCGGCTGGCCGACGACGCCGACACCGCGGCCGCCGTCGAGGCGGTCACCGACCTGGCCGGCACCGAGGTCCCGACCGCGTTCGTCACCGGCATCGCCAGCGAGCGGGCCGCCCTCGACGACGTGCTGGACACCCTGCTGCTCGTCGTGACCGGCCTGCTCGGCGTCGCGGTGCTCATCGCGCTGATCGGGGTGGGCAACACCCTGGCGCTGTCGGTGGTGGAGCGGCGGCAGGAGAGCGGGCTGCTGCGGGCGCTGGGGCTGACCCGCCGCCAGCTGCGCGGCCTGCTGGCCTGGGAGGCCGTGCTGGTCGCCGGGGTGGCCGCGGTGCTCGGCGTGCTGCTGGGCGGCGGCTACGGCGTGGTCGGCGCGGCGTCGGTGCTGGGGTCGCTGTCGGCCGCCGGCACGGTCATCGCGGTCCCGTGGCTGCAGGTGGCCGCGATCGTGGTGGTCGCCACCGCGGCGGGGCTGCTGGCCAGCGTGCTGCCCTCTCGGCGCGCGGCCCGCACGCCCCCGGTGGCCGCCATCGCCGGCTGACCCGGCCGCCCCGGCCCCGCCCCGGTATCGGAAGCTCTACCCCCTTCGCGCACCCCGCGGAGAGGGGTGGAGCTTCCGATACCCCCGTCTCCAGGGCTGCGTCAGGGGGCTGCGTCCGGGGTCGGACGGCGGGCGACGGCGCGGTCGGCGAGCTCGGCGCCCGCGCCCTCGTACAGCTGCAGGCCGATGTCGGCGCCGCCGGCGAGGATCTCGTCGAGGTCGTCGTCGAACTGGGTCACCGCGGCCACCGTGCCGCCGAACCCGTGCTCGCGCAGCCGGGTCAGCGTGGCCAGGTTGTTGTCGTGGGCCGGCATCGCCAGCAGCACCAGCTCCACGTGGTGCAGCTCGAGCTCCTCCCACAGCCGCGGGTCGGTGGCGTCGCCCTCGATGAGGTGGACGCCCGCGGCCTGCAGCCGGGCCACCCGGTCGGGGTCGGCCTCGATGCCGATCACCCGCAGCCCGTACTCCTCGCCCAGCCGCCGGTGCGCCGCCGACCCCACCCGGCCCATGCCGAGGACGACGGCCTGCGCGTCGCCGAGGTCCAGCGGCCGGTCGTCGGGGTGCAGCCGGTGGTCGGGGCGGTCGGGCAGGAATCGGCGCAGCGCGACCACCAGCCGATCGGGCCGGTCGCCGACCAGCGAGGGCAGCACGAAGGACGCCGCGACCGCCGCGGCCAGCGGGGTCGCCCACCCGGGGTCGAGCAGGTCGTCGGGCAGCGCCACCACCACGATCAGCCCGAACTCGGAGAAGTTGGTCAGCGCGGTGGCGGTGAACACCGCGGTGCGGCGGCGCAGCCGGGCCAGGTAGAAGAGCACGACGAACGCCAGGCCCTGCACCGGGAGCGCGAGCAGCAGCACCCCGGCGACCAGCAGCTCCGCCCCGGTGGGCAGCCCGGCGAGGCCGATGGAGACGAAGAAGCCGACCAGCAGCAGGTCCTTGATCCCGAACAGCGACCGGGCCAGCTCCGCCGACCGGGGCTGACCGGCCAGCAGCACGCCCAGCAGCAGCGCACCGAGGTCGCCCTTGACGCCGAGCGCCGAGAAGAGCGCGTAGCCGGGGACCAGGGCCAGCACGATCCCGTAGAGGGGCAGCAGCTCGTCGTGGCCCAGCCGGGCCAGCACCCCGCGCAGCAGCGGCGCGGCGGGGACCAGCAGCACCAGCAGCAGGGCCCAGGGGCTGGGCACCTTCCCCTCGGCCACGGCGAGGAAGACCACCGCGAGCAGGTCCTGCACCACCAGCACGCCGATGGCCAGCCGGCCGGTGAGCGTCTGGGTCGCCCCGCGCTCCTCGAGCACCTTGACGATGAACACGGTGCTGGAGAACGACAGCGCGAACCCGATGAGCAGCCAGGCCCGCGGCCCGCCGTCGGCGGCCAGCCCGACCCCGAGGACGGCGAGCAGCCCGAGCAGGCCGGCGGTGACCCCGGTGGACACCAGCGCGTGCACCGAGGAGGTCAGCCACACCTCCCGGCGCACCAGCGCGCGCAGGTCGACCTTGAGCCCGACGCCGAACAGCAGCACCGTGACGCCCAGGTCGGCCACCGTCGACAGCTCGGGCGGCGCCTGCACCCCCAGCGGGGCCAGCACGAAACCGGCGGCCAGGAAACCCAGCAGCGGCGGCAGCCGGACCATCCCGGCGAGCACCCCGCCCACGAGCACCGCCAGCAGGATGGCCGAGACGTCGTCCACTCCGGCCCCTCTCCCTCGGTCCCGGCATCCTCGCGCACCGCACGGCCTACCCACCGGTACGACGCCGTTCCGTGAGCAGTCGGGAACGTTGTGCGACATATGTCCAGGTCAGCGTGCAGGGGCCGTGGCCCCGTGGTGCCATGGAGGCTCGGGGACGGAGGACCACAGGCCATGACGGACGCCGACGACAGCACCCGCCAGCCCTGGCTGGACCCCGACGCCGACGTCTACGGCCGGCACGCCGACACCGGCGACGTCCCCCTGGTCGTGCCCGCCGAGGTCATCCCGCCCGCGCCACCGGTCCGCGTCGTCGCCCGCCGCCCGCGG
>NZ_JAMXRZ010000213.1 GCF_024124375.1 Klenkia sp. PcliD-1-E | reverse complement strand
ACCACCGACCGGCGGGCCGTGCAGGCCATCGCCGCCGACCTGCGCCGGCTGCGCCGCGAGCTGGCGCTGGTGGCCACCGGCTCCGCCGCGCACCGGGCGGGCGTGCTCGCGGCCTACGACGACGTGCTGGTCGAGGCCGCCGGGACCCTGGACGTCCCGCACCGGCTGCGCGAGGCCGCCCCCGGCGAGGACCGGGAACTGGAGCGGCTGCGGCTGGCCGAGGCGCTCGCCGGCGCCGGTCTCGTGGTGAGCGACCCCCGGGACCGCGGCTGAGCGCAGGCCGGCTGTTCACCGGTGTGGCGCCGCCGCCGGCGGTGGTGCGGGCGCTGGCCGCGGCGGTGCACGGGGTCCGCGACGACCCCGGCGCGCCGCGCTGGTCCGACCCCGCCGACCTGCACGTCACGCTGGCCTTCCTCGGCGAGGTCCCCGGGGCGCGGGTGGCCGGCCTGCTCGCTGCGCTGGGTCCGGTCGCCGCCGGCAGCCACGCGCCGGAGCTGCGGCTGGCGGGGGCCGGCACCTTCGGCCGCCGTCCCCGCGTGCTGTGGGCCGGCGTCACCGGGGACGTCGGGGTGCTCGGCGAGCTGGCCGGCCGGGTCGCCGCCGCGGCCCGGCACGCCGGCGTCCCGGTCGAGGACCGGCCCTTCGTCCCGCACCTCACCCTGGGCCGGTGGCCCGGGTCGGGGACGACGGCGACGACCCTCCCCGAGCGGTTGCGCGGTCCGCACGGCCCCGCGTGGCGGCCGGGCGAGCTGGTGCTGTGGCGCAGCCGCCCGGGCGCCCGGTACGAGCGCCTCGCCGGGTGGCCGCTGGCCCGCCCGGGCCCGGTGGCACGCTGACCGGCGTGCCCCGCAGCTTCGACGACGCCACCGCGCTGACCGCCGCCGAGGGCGGGTTCACCGCCCACCTCGACCCCGGGTGGGACGTCGGCGGGGGCGTGCTCAACGGCGGCTACCTGCTCGCGGTGGTCGCCCGCGCCGCGCTCGAGGTGTCCCCGCACACCCACCCGGTGGCGCTCTCGGCGTCCTACCTGCGGGCGCCGGCACCCGGACCGGCCACGGTCTCGGTCACCGCGGGCCCGGCCGGCCGGACGCTGCAGCACGGGTCCGCGGTGCTCGGGGACGCCGGTGGTCCCGCCGTCCCGGTGCAGTGGACGACGGCGACGCTGCACGACGTCCCCGCCGAGCACGGCGTCCCGGCCCCGGCCGCGACCCCCGTCGAGGACTGCTTCTCCGTCGCCGAGAACGCCCACCTCGCCCCGCCCGGGCTGACCGTGCCCGGCATCTCGCAGCAGGTGGAGACCCGGCTCGACCCGCTCACCGCCGGGTGGGCCCTCGGGCAGCCCTCGACCGAACCGGTGGTGCGGGCCTGGGTGCGCTTCGCCGACGGCCGCGAGCCCGACCCGCTGGGCCTCGTCGCGTTCACCGACGTGCTGCCGCCGACCTCCTGGGCCACCGGGAAGCTGGGGTGGGCGCCCACGGTGCAGCTGCAGACGCTGATCCGTGCGCTGCCCGCGCCGGGCTGGTGCCTGGTCGAGGCCCGCGGCAACGAGGTGTCCGACGGCTGGGTCGACGAGGACTACCGGGTGTGGGACTCCACCGGCCGCTTCGTCGCGCAGTCCCGCCAGCTGGCCCGCTCCCCGCGCTGAGCCCCGCCGGGGCGTCCTCCTCGGGCAACGTGCAGCCCCCTCCGGCGACGTCGGTGCGGGAGGACGGAGTTGGATCAGCGAGGTTGATCCAACTCCAGGGGGAGGGTCAGGCGTCCTCGCGCAGCACCGAGGCGGGGTCGGCGCGGTCGGCGGAGCGCTGGGCGTACCCCGCCGCCCCGCCGGCCACCACCAGCGCGGCGACGACGGTCAGCGCGACCGCGGGCCAGGGCACGTCCAGCAGCGGTGTGGGTGGGCGGAGGGTGTCGACGTCCAGCCGCCGGTACACCGCCGCCACCGCCCCGACCGCCAGCGCACCGCCGACCAGCACGCCGGCGCAGGCCACCCCGACCAGCTCGACCAGCAGGGACCGCAGGTGGGCGCCACGCGACAGCCCCAGCCGCCGGGCCATCACGTAGCCGCTCACCCGCGACCGGGACCGCGCCTCGAGGTAGAGCAGCAGCCCGGCGGCGCCGATGACGCCGGCGAACACCGCCAGCGCCGACAGGTACCCGAAGGTCCAGGTGATGCCGAGGAAGTTCGCCGTCCGCTGGACGTCGGCGGGCACCGTGTCGAGCACCCGCACCGCGCCGGCGTCCTGCAGCGCGGCCACCGCGGTGCCGACGTCCCCGTTCGTCCACCGCTCCACGGCCTGGTCCGAGCCGGCCGAGGGCGGCACCTCGGGCAGCCGGGAGCGGTCGACCAGGACCACGGGGTCGGCGGAGCGCCGGCCGGGCAGCACATCGGCGGTGGCGACGACCTCGACGTCGACCGCCACGTTGCCCAGCCGCAGCTCGTAGGCCCCGGAGGGCAGGCCGCTGGCCACCACGGGGACGGTCGTGGTCTCCCGGGTCAGCGCCGTGACCAGGTCGGGCAGTGACCGGTCGGCGAAGGAGTCGACCCAGAACGCGGTGCCGGCGAAGGTGGTGGGGTCGACCGCGAGGGTCTGCACCGCGGTGCGCTCCCCGCCGGCGGGGGTCAGCGAGGAGTTGCCGAACCTCAGCACGGTGGTGCCGTCGGGGCCGGTGACCGCGGCGGGGTCCACGCGGCTGGCCGTGGCGGCGTAGGCGCCCGCGCCCAGCTGGACGCCGACCTTGGCGTCGAGGGTGGCCCGCGAGCTGGCGGTGAGCGTGGCGGTGTAGCCGAGGACGGCGACCGGCAGCGCGATCGCCACCAGCAGCACCGCGGTGGCGGCGCGGGCGGCGACCAGCCGGTTGACCGCCAGGAAGACCGGCGGACGGCGACGGTCGGCCCAACGCCGCAGCCGGGGCAGCAGCGCGGTGAGCAGCCGGGCGAGCAGCACCGCCGCCCCGGCCACGGCCAGCAGCGGGAAGGCCACCAGCAGTCCGTTGACCTGGGCGACCCCGGCCTGCGAGACGACCGCGTCGCGGCCCTCCAGCAGCACCCAGCACCAGCCCGCGGCCGCCAGCAGTGCGAGCTCCCACGGCACCCGGGCCGGCCAGCGCGGGGCCGCGCCGAGCGGCTTCTCGGCGGTGCCGCGGGCCCGCAGCCCGGCGACCGCGGCGGCCGC
>NZ_JAMXRZ010000212.1 GCF_024124375.1 Klenkia sp. PcliD-1-E | reverse complement strand
GCTCGTCGCGGTCGGGGCGTCCTTCGCCGCGGTCGACCGGCCGCAGCGCGGGTGGGCGCTGCCCGCCGTGCAGGCGGTGCTGCCCGTCGCCGCGGCCGCCCCGGTGGCCTGGTTCCTCGCCCTGCAGACCAGCCTGTGAAGGGCCTGCTGATCACCCTCGGGGTGCTCGTCGTGCTGCTGGTCGCGGCCGACCGGGTCGGCGTGCTGGTCGCCGAGGACCAGGTGGCCGCGCAGGTGCAGCAGCAGGCCGGGCTGGCCGGGGAGCCCTCGGTCGACATCACCGGCTTCCCGTTCCTGACCCAGGCCGTCGCCGGCCGCTACGACGACGTGCGCATCTCGCTGACCGCCGACGAGCTCGGCCAACCCGCCGGCACCTCGGCGGAGGTGTCCCTGCAGGGCGTGCGGCTGCCGCTTTCCGACGTCGTCGGCGGCCGCGTGTCCCGGCTCCCGGTGGACCGCGTCGACGCGCGGGCCTCGGTGCCCTTCGACCTGCTGGCGGCGCAGCTGGGCGGGGACACCACGCTGACCCGCGAGGGCGACGGGCTGCGGATCACCAAGACCGTCGAGGTGCTCGGCCAGACCGTGCCGCTCACCGCCGCGGGCACCGTCGCCCTCGACGGGCAGGACCTGGTCGTCACGGTGGACAGCGCCTCGGGGGCAGGCATCGACGTCCCGCAGTTCCTGCTCGACGCCGCCCAGGACCTGCTCGACTTCCGGTACCCGCTGCCCGCGCTGCCCTTCGGCCTGCAGCTCACCGGGCTGCAGGTCACCGGCACCGGCGTCGACGTCACCGCCGGCGCCGACGACGTCGTCCTGCAGTAGGGAATCCCCACCGGGCCGGTGGTGTTGGTGGCTGGCGTGGACGTGACCGGTGTGATCGTGCTCCTGGCCGCCCTCGCCGCGGCGGCGGTGGCCGCCTGGTGGCTGCGCACCCGCAGCGGGGCGGTCCGGACGACGGGAGGAGCGGACGTGCACGAGGTGGACGTGCTGCGCGGCCTCGGTGTCCGGCCCGAGGACGCCGACCTGACCGTGGTGCAGTTCGCCACCGCGTTCTGCGCCCCCTGCCGCGCCACCAAGGCCCGGCTGACCCAGCTGCAGACCCGCCACCCCGGCCTGGCCGCCGTCCACGTGGACGCCGAGAGCGAGCTCGACGCCGTGCGGGCGCTGGACGTCCGGCGCACGCCGACGCTGTTCTACCTCGACCGCAGCGGGGCCCTGCTCGGCCGCAGCAGCGGCGCACCCCGGCCCGAGGAGCTGTCGGCGCTGGTGGCCGCGCACGCCCCGGCGCAGGGGCGCGTGTGATGGGTGTTGTTACCCTCCCCGCCGTGGGCACCCTGCTGACTCAGCGACGCACAGTCGACCTGTGCCGCCTGGGCAGCTGCCTGTGTCGCGTCTCCACCCGAGGCTGACGACCCGCCTCGACGAGCCCTCACCCGCTCCTCGGAAGGCCCCCACCCCGTGACACCCACCCGTCAGGTCGACGTCCGTGGCCCGCGCACCGGCGCCTGGATCACCACGGTCGTCCTCGCCGTCGTGCTGCTCACCGGCAGCGGCTGGCTGCTGGCCGCGCAGGCCGTCGTCTTCGCCGTCGGCGCGTTCGCCGGTCTGCGGTACGCCCCCTACGGCGTGCTGTTCCGCACCCTCGTCGCCCCCCGGCTGGGGCCGGTCCGCGAGCGCGAGGACGAGGCGCCGCCGCGCTTCGCCCAGCTCGTCGGGTTCGCCTTCGCCCTCGTGGGCACCCTCGGCTACCTGACCGGCGCGCCGGTCGTGGGCGCCGTCGCGACCGGGCTGGCCCTCGTGGCCGCCCTGCTCAACGCAGCCGTGGGCTTCTGCCTCGGCTGCGAGCTCTACCTGATCGTCCGGCGGGCCCGCCCCGCCCGTTCGCACTGACCCCCACCGCAGGAGGAGAGAACACATGAGCCGCAGCGACGTGCTCGTCAGCGCCGACTGGGCCCAGGAGCACCTGGGCGACGCCGGGCTGGTCTTCGTCGAGGTCGACGAGGACACCAGCGCCTACGACAAGGGGCACCTCGAGGGTGCGGTCAAGCTGGACTGGAAGACCGACCTCCAGGACCCGCTGCGCCGCGACTTCGTGGACAAGGAGCAGTTCGAGGCCCTGCTCAGCAGCAAGGGCATCGCCAACGACGACACCGTCGTGCTCTACGGCGGCAACAACAACTGGTTCGCCGCCTACGCCTACTGGTACTTCAAGCTCTACGGCCACGACGCGGTCAAGCTCGTCGACGGCGGCCGCAAGAAGTGGGAGCTGGACAGCCGCCCGCTCTCCGACGCCGAGGTGACCCGCCCGGCCACGCAGTACACGGCCAAGGATCCCGACACCTCGATCCGCGCCTTCCGCGACGAGGTCGTGGCCGCCATCGACAGCAAGAACCTGGTCGACGTGCGCAGCCCCGACGAGTTCGCCGGCAAGCTGGTCGCCCCCGCGCACCTGCCGCAGGAGGGCGCGCAGCGCCCCGGCCACATCCCCTCGGCGGTCAACGTGCCGTGGAGCAAGGCCGCGAACGAGGACGGCACCTTCAGGAGCGACGAGGAGCTGGCCGCGCTCTACGCCGGCGCCGGCCTGGACGACGGCAAGGCCACCATCGCCTACTGCCGCATCGGCGAGCGGTCCTCGCACACCTGGTTCGTGCTGCACGAGCTGCTCGGGCACGCCGACGTGAAGAACTACGACGGCAGTTGGACCGAGTACGGCTCGCTGGTCGGCGTCCCGATCGCCAAGGGCGCCTGACCGTGTGCGGGGCCCCCAAGCAGGGCGGTGCGCTGGCCGGGATCGACCTGTCCACCCAGACGGTCATCCAGGGCTCGGTCTGGCACGACGGGTCGCCGGTCGCCGGCGCCTACGTGCGGCTGCTGGACGCCACCGACGAGTTCACCGCCGAGGTGGTGACCTCCCCCGAGGGCGAGTTCCGGTTCTTCGCCGCCCCGGGTGAGTGGAAGCTGCGCTCGCTGGCCCCGGTCGGCCGCGCGGAGCGGGTGCTCTCCGCCGAGGTCGGCCTGAACGAGACCACCCTCGCCATCGCCTGACCCGACTGCCCTCCCGCAGCGTTGATCAGGGAGGGTGGGTTCAACCGGTCGTTGCATCACCGGTTGGTTGAGGGGCTGAGAGTAGGTCGTTGAGGGCTTCTGCGGGGGTTCTCCATCCGAGGGTCTGGCGGGGTCGTCCGT
>NZ_JAMXRZ010000211.1 GCF_024124375.1 Klenkia sp. PcliD-1-E | reverse complement strand
GCTGCGCGAGGCGGGGGTGGCCGTCACCGAGGTCCCCGACGCCGCGACCGCCGGGCCGGACGACGTCGTGCTGCTGACCGCCGAGGAGGCCGGCGACGCCCCCGTCGTGGCCGCCGCCCCCGAGCCGCCCGGCGCCCGGCTGCTGGACGTCGTCGCCGTGATGGACCGGCTGCGCTCGCCCGGCGGCTGCCCGTGGGACGCCGAGCAGACCCACGCCTCGTTGCGCCGCTACCTCCTGGAGGAGGCGCACGAGGCCTACGACGCGATTACCGACGAGGACCTGCCCGCGATGCGCGAGGAGCTCGGCGACGTGCTGCTGCAGGTGGTCTTCCACGCCCGGGTGGCGGCCGAGTCGCCCGACGGCTTCGACGTCGACGACGTCGCCGGGGAGCTGGTGGACAAGCTGGTCCGTCGGCACCCGCACGTGTTCGCCGACGCCGGGGACCTGGACGTCGCCGGGGTGGAGGCGGGCTGGGAGGAGATCAAGAAGGCCGAGAAGCAGCGCCGTTCGCCGACCGAGGGCGTCTCGACCTCGCAGTCGGCGGCCGCCTGGGGTGCGGCGCTGGTGTCCCGCGCCCGCCGGGCGGGGCTGCCCACCCCGCCGCCCGCCGCGCTCACCGCCGCCGACCAGGCAGCCCTCGGCGAGCAGCTGCTGGGCGTGGTGGCCGCGGCCGCGGACCGCGGGTGGGACGTCGAGGACGCGCTGCGCACCGCCGTCCGTCGCTACGCCGACCAGCTGGACGCCGGCGCGGCGCGCTGACCGCCCGGGCTCAGTCCCGGCCGCGCGTGCTCGCCGGTGCGGGGGAGGAGCCCAGCACCTGCGGCAGCCAGAACAGCACCGGCGCCAGCAGCAGCGACGCCACGACGAACCCGGCCGGCCCGCTGCCGTCGACGTAGGCCCACAGCAGACCCAGCACCGGGGCCAGCACCACCGCGACCGCGTCCCCGCGCAGCTGCCGGGCCAGCGGCTGGTCGGTGGCCTGCGGGTCGACCGGGGCCTGCCGGACGTCGCCGCGCGGTGCGGTCCGGCGGACCCGGCCGGAGGACCAGACCTGCTGGCCGTCCACGACCGGCAGCACCCGGCTCGCCGTGGCCGGGTCGCCGTGCACCTGCACCGGCGCGTCGGCGCGCATCCGGTCCAGCTCCGGCGCCCAGTGCACCGGCACCCAGCGCACGCCGCGCCCGGTGGTCAGCTCCAGCCAGCTGCGCACGAGCAGACCCTGCCGGACGACGACGTGGGTGGCGGTCGCGGCGTGGGCCGGCAGCCGCGCCAGCCGGGCCCGCCCGACCAGCCGGCGCAGCGTGAGGGCGGCGACCACGACGACGGCGAGGGTGACCACGACGAGGCCGAACAGCACGTCGCGCACCGCGGTGTGCGCGGCGTCCCCGTCGGCGTAGACCGCACCCGGGTCGGCGGGGTCGTACTGCACCGGCACCTGCGTGCCGTCGGGGACGTCGACCGCCTCGCGCAGCTGCAGGGTGCCCCGCTGCGGCTGCCCGCCGGCGTCGTCCCACGTGACCACCACCTGCCGGTCCTGGACCGACTGCACGGTCGCGGTCGCGGTGGCGGTGGCACGGGCCAGCGGCTCCTGCGCGGCGCCCAGCCGCACGACCAGCACCACCAGCAGCACGACGCCCACGACGAGGACGGGGACGAGCCCGGCGAGCAGCTGGGCGCGGGCGCGGGCGTGCGGTCGGGGGCCGGCGGGCGTGGTCATCCCGGCCATGGTCCCGCACTGGGACCGCGCCGGGTCGATCGCTAGGCTTCGCCCCGTGGCCAGCATCGAGGCAGTAGGCGCGCGGGAGATCCTCGACTCGCGCGGGAACCCCACCGTCGAGGTCGAGGTCGCCCTCGACGACGGGACGATCACGCGCGCGGCGGTGCCCAGCGGCGCCTCCACCGGCGCCTTCGAGGCGGTGGAGCTCCGCGACGGCGGGAACCGCTACCTCGGCAAGGGCGTCACCAAGGCCGTCGACGGCGTCCTGGACGTCATCGGCCCCGAGCTGGTCGGCTTCGAGGCCACCGAGCAGCGGCTGGTCGACCAGGCCCTGATCGACCTCGACGGCACCCCCGACAAGTCCCGCCTGGGCGCCAACGCGATCCTCGGCGTCAGCCTCGCCGTCGCCAAGGCCGCGGCCGAGTCCACCGGCCTGCCGCTGTTCCGCTACGTCGGTGGCCCCTCGGCGCACGTGCTGCCGGTGCCGATGATGAACATCGTCAACGGCGGTGCCCACGCCGACTCCAACGTCGACGTCCAGGAGTTCATGATCGCCCCCATCGGGGCGGGCACCTTCGCCGAGGCCCTGGCCACCGGCGCGGAGGTCTACCACGCACTGAAGTCGGTGCTGAAGAAGCGGGGCCTGTCGACCGGCCTGGGCGACGAGGGCGGCTTCGCCCCCGACCTGCCCAGCAACCGCGACGCGCTGGACCTCATCGCCGAGGCCGTGGAGAAGGCCGGCTACTCGGTCGGCACGGACATCGCCTTCGCCCTGGACGTCGCGGCCACCGAGCTGCACGGCGACGGCGGGTACACCTTCGAGGGCAAGAGCCTCACCGCGGGCGACCTCACCGAGTACTACGCCGGGCTGCTCGAGGCCTACCCGATCGTCTCCATCGAGGACGCCCTGTCCGAGGAGGACTGGGAGGGCTGGGTCGACCTGACCGCGGCGATCGGTGACAAGGTGCAGCTGGTCGGCGACGACCTGTTCGTCACCAACCCCACGCGCCTGGCCGACGGCATCGCGCAGGGTGCGGCCAACGCGCTGCTGGTGAAGGTCAACCAGATCGGCACGCTCACCGAGACCCTGGACGCGGTCAACCTGGCCCACCGGTCGGGCTACCGCTGCATGATGAGCCACCGCTCGGGCGAGACCGAGGACACCACGATCGCCGACCTCGCCGTCGCCACCGACTGCGGGCAGATCAAGACCGGCGCCCCGGCCCGCTCCGAGCGCGTCGCGAAGTACAACCAGCTGCTGCGCATCGAGGAGGAGCTGGACGAGGCCGCCCGCTACGCCGGCGCCGCCGCCTTCCCGCGGCTCACCTCCGCCTCCTGAGCGGGGCGCGACCGATGGCCGACGCCCGCTCCCGCCGGGGGACCACCCCCGGCGGGGGCGGGCGCGCGCCCGGTCGCCGGCGCAGCGCCCCCCGCCCCGCCGCCCCCCACCGCCGACAGCACGCTCATGCCCTCGTCCACCAGCGCCGGGGTGTTGGGCATGACCCGCACGACGGGGACACCGGCGGGCAGTGCGGCCTCCACCCGCG
>NZ_JAMXRZ010000210.1 GCF_024124375.1 Klenkia sp. PcliD-1-E | reverse complement strand
CGCTGGGCCAGCAGCAACGCGCCGAGGAAGCTGAGCACGCCGCCGGGCAGTGCCAGCAGGACGTCGCCGACGACCGCGCCGTAGAGCAGCAGGGCGACGCCGGGGACCAGCAGCAGCAGGCCGAGGACCAGCCGCAGCACGCCGGGCCGGGACCGCAGCGGGGCGGCGTCGGTCGGGCGCAGTGCCGCGAGCGGGGCCATCCGGGTCGCGGCGCGGGCGGGGGCCAGCGCGGCGACCACGGTGGTCAGCAGGCCGACGGCCAGGCCGGCGGCCACGGCGACCCACGGGACGGAGACCCCGGCCAGCGGGATCGGTGAGTCCAGGGCCTGCGCCAGCGCGGACACCCCGGCGGCCAGACCGGTGCCGGCCAGCACGCCGAGCGCGGAGGCGGCCAGGCCGGTGATCGCGGCCTCGCCGAGCACGCTGCGCCGGACCTGGGCGGACGTCGCGCCCACGCAGCGCAGCAGCGCCAGCTCCCGGGTCCGCTGCGCCAGCAGGACGGCGAAGGTGTTGGCGATGACCAGCCCGGCGACCAGGACGGCGACCGTGGCGAAGACCAGCAGCACCACGGCGAGGGCGTCGGAGTCGCCGGTCAGCGCCGCGGCGGCGGACTCGGCCGCCTCGGTGCCGGTCTGCAGGGTGACCGCGCGGGTGGTGACGGCGGCCTGCAGCGCCACCGGGTCGGGGTCGCCGGCGATCAGCAGCTCGCTGGCCCAGGCACCCCACTCCTGGGCCTGCTCCGGGGTCACGAACCCCTGGGTGAACAGGCCACCGGTGACCGACCCGGAGGTGTCGACCAGCCCGGTCACCGTCAGGTCGCCGCTCAGCTCGGTGCCCTCGGCGTCGTAGGTGGTGTAGGGGACGACGTCCCCGACGGCGACGTCACCGCCGGCGGACAGCGCGACCTGGCCCGGTCCGGTCGGCAGGCTGCCGGCGGCCAGCTGCTGCCAGCGCAGGGCGGGGTCGTCGGCGACGGTGCCGATCGAGACGTAGCGCGCGCCGGTGGTGCCGGGCAGCACGGCCTGCAGGGAGGTGTCCCACTGGGGGGCCACCGCGCTGACGCCGGGGACGGCGGCCACGGCGGCCACCTGGTCGGCGAGGGTGTCGCCCTCGGTCGAGGTCAGCACCAGGTCGGCGCCGGTGTACTGCGCACCGACGGCGTCCAGCACGGTGGACTTCGCGGTCTGGTTCAGCACCAGGGTGGCCACCACGAACGCGACGGCGATGACGATCGCCGTCATCGAGGCGACCAGCCGGCCGGCGTGGGCCCGGACCTGGGCGAGGAGGACGCGGCGCACGCCTCAGCCCCCCAGTCCGCGGAGGGCGTCGATGACCGCGTCGGCGGTGGGCTGGTGCACCTCGCCGGCCAGGTGCCCGTCGGCCAGCAGCACCACGCGGTCGGCGTACCCCGCAGCGACCGGGTCGTGGGTGACCATGACGACCGTCTGACCGGTCTCGCGGACGCTGGAGCGCAGCAGGCCGAGCACCTCGGCACCGGTGCGGGAGTCCAGGTTGCCGGTCGGCTCGTCGGCGAACACGACGTCGGGACGGGGCAGCAGGGCGCGGGCGACGGCGACGCGCTGCTGCTGGCCGCCGGAGAGCTCGTAGGGCCGGTGGCCGAGCCGGTCGCGCAGGCCGAGGCGGGCCACGACGTCGTCCATCCAGGCCCGGTCGGGGCGGTGGCCGGCCAGCTGCATGGGCAGCGTCATGTTCTCCGCCGCGGTGAGCACCGGCAGCAGGTTGAAGGCCTGGAAGACGAAGCCGATCCGCTCGCGGCGCAGGGTGGTCAGCTGCTCGTCGCGCAGCCGGGTCAGCTCGGTGTCGCCGAGCCACACCTGGCCCGCCGTGGCGGTGTCCAGCCCGGCGAGGCAGTGCATCAGGGTGGACTTCCCGGAACCCGACGGGCCCATGATCGCGGTGAACCGGCCGCGCTGGAAGGCGACGTCGACACCCGCGAGCGCGTGGACGGCGGTCTCCCCGCGGCCGTAGGTCTTGCGCAGGCCGGCGGCGCGGACGGCGGCGGTGGTGGGCGGTGCCTCGCCGGGGACGGTCATCACGGGCACGGACATCGGGAGCTCCTCGGACGCGGTGATCAGGTCGGCACCCAGCGTCGCGGCGGGCGGCGTCCCCCCGCGTCGGAGCTGGGTCCCGACCCTGGACCGGCTGTGCTGCACCCCAGGAGGGACCGGGGTCATCCCGTGGGTGGACCCGACCGACGGCGCTGCCGGGTCAGCGCCCCCGCACGACGGGCAGCAGGACCCGGTCGACGAGGGTGTCCACCTCGGCGGGGGTGAGCGCGGGCCCGGCCGCGCTGCAGCGTTCCCACCACAGCGCCTGCAGCAGCCGGTGCAGCAGCCTCTGCCGCGCGAGGTCGACCAGCCGACCCCGTGCGGACTCCCGCTCGCAGACCAGGGCTGCCGCCTCGGCGAGCGGGGCGACGAGCGCCCGGTCCAGGGTGGCGCGCAGCCGCGGGTCGTGGCGCGCCTCGCCGACGACCGAGCCGATCGCCCGCTGCAGGACGTCGGCGGGCGGGACGGCGGGCTGCACCAGGGCGACGAGGTCGCCGCGCAGCGAGCCCGTGGCCGGGGGCGGTTCGACCAGCCGCACCCGGCCCAGGGCGTCGGCGAGCAGCGCGGACATGTCCGGCCAGCGGCGGTAGATGGCGGACTTGCCGGCCCCGGTGCGCAGGGCCAGCACCTCGGCGTTGAGCTCGCCGTACCCCCGCTCGGCGACCAGATCGACGGCGCCGTCCAGGAGGCGTCGGGTGAGGTCGAGGTCGCGGGGACGACCGGTGCGGACGGCGGGGGTGGGTGCCACGGTGCTCGATCCCGGGCGCGGCCGCGCCCTGCTGGGGGAGGGGGCTGCACCCCCGTGGTCCGCGCCGTGTCTGGACGCCCGGAAGCACCGGAGCCGCGAACGCTACGCCGGTTCCAGCAGGTCGCCCGGGCCGGCCGACCCGACCGGGACCGGCGATCCGTCGGCCGCGCGCGGGACCACGACGGTGTCCCGGCGCTCGTCGGGCAGCGTGGACGTGGCCTCGGGGGTGGTGAGCACCACGGTGGCCCGTGCCGCCCCGGTGCCCCGCTGCGCCACGACGCAGCGGGCCGCGACGGCGAGCCCGGCCGGGTCGGTGCCCGCCGGGAAGCCCTGGGTGCCGCAGCCGATCTGCTGCAGGCTGCCGTCCTCCAGCCGGTCCGCCCAGGCCGTGCTGACCACGAGGGCGCCGCTCGGCTGCGGGACCGCCAGGACGACGGCGTCCACCGCGCCGCCGAGCGGGCGCGGGAGCGTGCCGGCCCACAGCAGGAGCGGTCGCAGCGCGGCGGGGTCCTGGCCGGTCGGC
>NZ_JAMXRZ010000020.1 GCF_024124375.1 Klenkia sp. PcliD-1-E | reverse complement strand
CACCGCGTCGTTGGCCGACCACGACGTGGCCGAGCTCGGGTGGGCGCTCACCGACGTGGAGGTGCGCGACCGGGCCGCCGTGCTCACCGTCGGGCCCGACGCGTGCGCTGCGGCCGCCCTGTGGCTCGAGCTCACCCGCCGGCTGCCCGACCCGCTCACCGCGCCCCCGGCCACCCTGCTGGCGGCAGCAGCCTGGGCGCGCGGCGACGGCACCACCGCCCGGGCGGCGCTGGACCGCGCCCTGGTCGCGCAGCCGTCCTACGGGCTGGCCCGGCTGCTGGCCGACGGCCTGGACGCCGGGCTGCCGCCGTCGGTGGTCCGCCAGTGGCTCACCGCGGCGGCGTCCGAGCAGGTCTCAGAGGAGCTCGGGGCGTGACCAGTCCTCGCCGAGCACGTGCTCGGCCAGGAACGCCAGCACCGTCTCGTACCAGACCGTGTGGTTCCCCGGGGTCAGCACCCAGTGGTTCTCGTCCGGGAAGTACAGGAACTTCGAGGGGACCCCGCGCTTCTGCAGGTCGTACCAGAGCCGCAGGCCCTCGCCGATCGGCACCCGGTAGTCCTTGTCGCCGTGGATGACCAGCACCGGGGTGGTGATGGCGTCCGCGTAGCGGTGCGGCGAGTTCTGCTCGTAGCGCGCCGGCTCGGTCAGCGGGTCGCCGAACTCCTTCTCCCAGTAGAACGCCGCGTCGGTGGCGCCGATGAACCCGTCGAGGTGCCACAGGCTGGCGTGGGTCACGATCGCGTCGAACCGGTCGGTCCGGGTGGCCACCCAGTTGGCCATGTAGCCGCCGAAGGAGCCACCCATGGCCGCGGTGCGGGTGCCGTCGACCTCCGGCAGCTCGACCGCGGCGTCGGTGGCGGCCATCAGGTCGGTGTAGGGCGCCCCGCCCCAGCTGCCCCAGCCGCGGCGGACGAAGTCCTGCCCGAAGCCCTGCGACAGCGCCGGGTTGGGCAGCAGCACGGCGTAGCCCTGCGCGGCCATCACCCACGGCAGCCAGCGCCACGACCAGCCGTTCCAGCTCATCAGCGGGCCGCCGTGGATCCACAGCAGCAGCGGCGCCGGCGCCTCCGCGGACGCACCCTCGGGCAGCACGAGCCACGACTGCACCTCGACGCCGTCGGCGGCGGTCGCGCGCAGCTCGCGCAGGGTGCCCGGCAGGGCCGCGACGGTGCCCGGGTTGGGCAGCGGGTCGGGCTGCTGGTCGGTGGCGACCGGGTCCAGCCGGACCGGGGCCGGCGGGTGGTCGAACGCCGAGCGCAGCGCGTACAGCGCCGACCCGTCGCGGGCCACCTGCAGGTCGGAGTAGGCGCCGTCCCGGGTCAGCCGCACCGGCGCCTCGCCGGGCACCACCCGGAACACCGCGTGCCGGCCGTCGTCGTCGGCGAGGAAGTAGACGGCCTCCCCGGCGGCGTCGAACTGCGGCGCCGAGGGCCAGCGGTCGAAGCCGGCGGTGAGGTCGGTGGCGGCGCCCGAGGCGACGTCGACGACCAGCAGGGTGTGGTCCGGCGGCTCGGCCTGGGTGGTCTCGCTCTCCCGGTTGCACACCACGCGCGTGGAGTCCGGCGACCACGCCGGCGAGCCGATGTCGGCGTGCTCGTCGTCGACCAGCACCCGGGTCTCCCCGGTGGCGGTGTCGGTGAGCACCAGCCGGTTGCGCCACGAGGCGCCCGCCTCGGGGACCTCCTCGGCGCGGGCCAGCCACCGGCCGTCGGGGGAGAGCGCGACGTCGCCGCCGGCGCCGTTCGGCGGCGCCGCAGCGGGGGTGAGGTCGCGCCACTGCGGCTGCGTCCCCTCCGCCGTGACCTGCCCGACGAACAACGCCCGGGCGACGGCCGGGCCGAGGTCGTGGTCCCAGAACCGCACCGGGTAGCTCTCGTGCAGGATCGCGGTCACCCCGGCGTCCTTGCGGGCCTTCCGGCGGGCGTGGTCGGCCTCGTCGTCCGCGGCGCCCGGGGTCGCGGTGGCCACCACCACCACGTCGCCGCTGTCCGCGGCGACGGTGACACCGCTGATGCCGTGCCGGCGTCCGAGCACCCGGCGGGCCTCACCGCCCGCGGCGTCCAGCGCCCACAGGGCGGGCTTCGGGTCCCCGGCGTCCTTGGCCGCGTCGGGGTCGGGCCGGGCGGAGGTGAACAGCAGCGTGCCGTCGGGGGCGAAGACCGGCGAGGACTCACCGGGCGCGCTGCGGGTCAGCCGGCGGGCGTCCTGGGCACCGGCGGGGTCGACCTCCCACAGCGCGGTGCGCCAGCTGGTGCGGTCCGGCGACAGGGTGGCCACCGAGGTGACCAGGCGGGTGCCGTCCGGGGACAGTGCCAGCCCGGACAGCCGGGGCAGGGCCATCACGTCGGCCAGCCGGGAGAAGGCGGTGCCGCCGCCGTCGAGCGGCTGGGCGGCGATCTCGTCGGTCATCCCGACCGGGGCGTCGTGCTCGGGCGTCGTCACCCGCGCCAGCGTAGTGCGCAGGTCATGAGCCCGGCGAACGACGTGAGGGTCAGTGCGCGGGGACCGGCTCCTCGGCGGGGGAGACGAACACGTGCTGGGCCACCCCCGGGGGCAGGACGGCGCCGCCGATGCTCACCGACCCGCCCGTGAGCACCGCCCGCACCGTCGAGCCCGGGCGCACGCCCTGGTCGGCCAGCGCGCGCAGCAGGTCCTGGTCCTCCTGCAGCTGCTCGCTGATCCGGCGCACCACCACGGGCGCCCCCTCGGGCGTGGCGGAGGTCGACAGCAGCGTCAGCGACTCCTGCTGGGCGACCGGGTCGGCGCCGAGGGCGTCCAGGCCGGGGATCGGGTTGCCGAACGGGGAGACCTGCGGGTTGCCCAGCAGCGTGAGCAGCTTGCGCTCGACCGCCTCGCTCATCACGTGCTCCCAGCGGCAGGCCTCCTCGTGCACGTCGGCGTAGTCCAGGCCGATGACGTCGACGAGCAGGCACTCGGCCAACCGGTGCTTGCGCATCACCGCGGTGGCCAGGGCGCGCCCCTCGGCCGACAGCGCCAGGTGCCGGTCGCCCTCGACGGACAGCAGGCCGTCGCGCTCCATCCGGGCGACCGTCTGGCTGACCGTGGGGCCGCTCTGGTGCAGCCGCTCGGCGATCCGGGCCCGCAGCGGCGTGATGCCCTCCTCCTCGAGCTCGAAGATGGTCCGCAGGTACATCTCGGTGGTGTCGATGAGGTCGTTCACGCCAGGCTCCTCCGTGCAGGGGTCTGGCGCCCAGCCTACGGGGGCCGCGCCACCTCCCCGGGTCGCCGCGAGCGGGCGCGACCGGACCGCACGGGCGGTAGCGTCGCGCGCGTGATCAGGCAACGACGCCGGGGACGCGGGCAGTGAGCGACGGGGTCAGCGTGGTCTGGGACGACGCCTACCTCGGTTACACCTGGGGCGGTGACCACCCCATGCACCCGGTGCGGCTGGACCTGACCATGCGGCTGGCCGACACCCTCGGCGTGCTGGCCGGCGACCGGGTCGACGTCGTCCGGCCCGAGAGCGCCGGGGAGGACCTGCTCACCCTGGTGCACGACGCCGAGTACCTGGACGCCGTGCGGCGGGCGCCGTCGGACCCCACCGGCGTCGGCCACGGCCTCGGCGGCGCGGACAACCCGGTCTTCGACGGCATCTACGAGTCCGCGGCGCTCATCGCCGGCGGCTCGGTCACCGCGGCGAAGCTGATCCACGAGGGCAGGGCGCAGCACGCGGTCAACATCGCCGGCGGCATGCACCACGCCATGCGCGAGTTCGCCAGCGGTTTCTGCGTCTTCAACGACGCCGCGATCGCCATCGCCTGGCTGCTGGGCCAGGGCTACGAGCGGATCGCCTACGTCGACCTGGACGTGCACCACGGCGACGGCGTGCAGGCCGCCTTCTGGAGCGACCCCCGGGTGCTCACCGTCAGCGTGCACCAGACCCCGCTCACCCTGTTCCCCGGCACCGGCTACCCCGAGGAGACCGGCGACCCGGACAAGGCCCCGGGGACGGCGGTCAACCTGGCGCTGCCCAACGGCACCGACGACTCCGGCTGGCTGCGCGCCTTCCACGCCGTCGTCCCCGGCGTGGTGAAGGCCTTCGCCCCGCAGATCCTGGTCACCCAGTGCGGCTGCGACACCCACCACGAGGACCCCCTCGCCGACCTCGGCCTCACCGTCGACGGCCAGCGCGCCTCCTACGCCGCGGTGCACCAGCTCGCCCACGAGGTCTGCGACGGCAAGTGGCTGGCGCTCGGTGGCGGCGGGTACGGCCTGGTGCGTTGCGTGCCCCGTGCCTGGACCCATCTCATCGCCGAGGCCTCCGGTCACCCGCTGGCCCCCGGCACGGCCATTCCCGACTCGTGGGCCCGGGACGTGCTGTCCAAGGGCCTGCGGATCGAGCCGCCGGGCTCGATGACCGAGGGCGGCTGGACCGGCTTCACCCGCTGGGACCCCTTCACCGAGAGCCGCGTGGACCGCGCGGTCACCCGGGCCCGCACCGCCGCCTACCCGCTGTTCGGCCTGGACCCGGACGACCCCCGTGACTGACCCGACCGTCCCCGAGCACCCCGTCCCCCCGCCGGGCTGGGAGGCCGACGTGGTCGCCGCCGACGGCGGCACGGTGCACCTGCGCCCGATCACCCCCGAGGACGCCGACGGCATCCAGGGGCTGATGGAGCGCAGCTCCGACCAGACCCGGTACTACCGGTTCTTCGGCCCGATGAAGCGGTTGAGCGACAAGGACCTCTACCGGTTCACCCACGTCGACCACGACCACCGGGTGGCCTTCGTCGTCCTGCTCGGCGACGAGCTCATCGGGGTCGGCCGCTACGACCGCTACCCCGGCACCGACGACGCCGAGGTCGCGTTCCTCGTCGAGGACGCCCACCAGCGGCGCGGGCTGGGCTCGGTGCTGCTGGAGCACCTGGCCGCCGCCGCCCGCGAGCGCGGCATCACCCGGTTCGTGGCCGAGGTGCTCAGCCAGAACACCGGCATGGTGCGGGTCTTCCTGGACGCCGGGTACGAGGCCCGCCGGTCCTACGAGGACGGCGTCGTCCACCTCACCTTCCCGATCGCGCCCACCGAGCAGGCGCTGGCGGTGACCTACGAGCGGGAGCAGCGCAGCGAGTCCCGCTCCATCGGCCGGCTGCTCACCCCGCAGTCCGTCGCGGTGGTGGGGGCCAGCAACGACAGCACCAAGATCGGCCACGCGGTGCTGCGGAACCTGCTCGACGCCGGGTTCGCCGGGCCCATCTACCCGGTGAACCCCGCCGTCCGGCACGTCGCCGGGGTGCCCGCGCACGCCTCCATCGAGGACATCCCCGACGACGTCGACCTCGCCGTCCTCGCCGTGCCCGCCACCGAGGTGCCCGGCGTGGTGGAGGCCTGCCGGCGCAAGCGGGTCAAGGGCCTGGTGGTCATCTCCGGCGGCTTCGGCGAGACCGGACCCGAGGGCCTCGCCGCCGAACGGGACTTCGTCGTTGCCGCCCGCGCCTCGGGCATGCGGGTGGTCGGCCCCAACTGCCTGGGCCTGGTCAACACCGACCCCGCGGTCAGCCTCAACGCCAGCCTCGCGCCTCGGGTGCCCGGCCGGGGCCGGATGGGGTTCTTCGCGCAGTCCGGCGCGCTGGGCGTGATGCTGCTGGAGCGGGCCAGCAACCGCGGGATCGGGCTGTCCAGCTTCGTCTCGGCCGGCAACCGGGCCGACGTCAGCGGCAACGACATGCTGCAGTACTGGGCCACCGACCCCGGCACCGAGGTCGTGCTGCTGCACCTGGAGAGCTTCGGCAACCCGCGCAAGTTCGCGCGGCTGGCCCGTCGCGTCGGCCGGGACAAGCCGGTGGTGGCGGTGAAGAGCGGCCGGCACGTCGGGATGACCGCGGGCCTGGCCGGCACCAGTGTCACCGTCCCCGAGGAGTCGGTGGCCGCGCTGTTCGCCTCCGCCGGGGTCATCCGGGTGCAGACCCTGGCCGAGCTGTTCGACGTGGGCACCCTGCTGGCCCACCAGCCGCTGCCGGCCGGCAGCCGGGTCGCCATCGTCGGCAACTCCACCGCGGTGGGCGTGCTCGTCGCCGACGCCGTGCTGGAGCAGGGCCTGCAGCTCGCGCACGAGCGCCCGGTCGACATCGGCACCGGGGCGCCGCCGGACGAGTTCCGTGCCGCCCTGCAGGCCGCCGTCGACGACGACGCGGTGGATGCGGTCATCGCCGTCTACCTGCCGGCGCTGGCGCACGAGACCGAGCCCTTCGGCCGGGTGCTGCGCGAGATCTCGGCCGGGGCGACCAAGCCCTTGGTGGCCAACTACCTGTCCACCGACGGCATCCCCGACGTCCTGGTGGTGCGCGGTGAGGACGGCATGCCCGCCCGCGGGTCGGTGCCTTCCTTCTCCACCCCCGAGCGGGCGGTGATCGCCCTCGCCCGGGTCGCCGAGTACGCCGCCTGGCGCCGGCGCCCGGCCGGCGAGGTGCCCGAGCTGGACGTCGACGAGGCCGCGGCCCGCGCGGTGGTCGACGGCGCGCTGGCCGAGGGCGGCGGCCGCGAGCTCACCGACGAGGAGGTCATCGCGCTGCTGGGCGCCTACGGCGTGCCACTCCTGCGCTCCCGCCGGGCCGAGGACGCCGAGGCCGCGGTCGCCGCCGCCGAGGAGGTCGGCTACCCCGTGGTGCTGAAGTCGACCGCGCCGTGGCTGCGGCACCGCGCCGACCTCGGCGGCACCCGGCTGGACCTGCGGGACGCCGACGACGTCCGGGCCGGGTTCGAGGCCATCCCCTCCGACGACCCGGTGATCGTGCAGGAGATGGCCGCGCCCGGCGTCCCCACCGTGGTGGAGGTGGTCGACGACCCGTCCTTCGGTGCGCTGGTCAGCTTCGGGGTGGGCGGGGTGGCCACCGACCTGCTCGGCGACCGCGCCTTCCGCACGTTGCCGCTGACCGACACCGATGCCCGGGAGATGGTCCGTGAGCCGCGGGCCTGGCCGCTGCTGGACGGCTACCGGGGCAGCGAGCCGGTCGACGTCGCGGCACTGGAGGACCTGCTGCTGCGCATCGCCCGGCTGGCCGACGACCTGCCCGAGGTGTTGGCGCTGTCGCTGGAGCCGGTGATCGTGGGGCCGAGCAAGCCGTGGCACGGCGGCCGGTCGCTGGTGGTGGCCGGTGCGGCCGTGCGGGTGGGTCCACCGACCGCGCGGGTCGACCCCGGGCCCCGGCGGATGTTCAGCGCCGCCGACCCCAGGTGAGCACGACGGCGCCAGGCGGGCAGCCGGGCGCCGTCGTCCCCGCCGGCTACGCCAGGTAGTCGCGCAGCGCGTCGGCGCGCTCGGGCGAGCGCAGCTTGCTCATCGTCTCGCGCTCGATCTGGCGCACCCGCTCGCGGGACAGGCCGAAGCGCTTGCCGATCTGCTCCAGGGTGCGGGGCTGCTCGCCGTCCAGGCCGAACCGCATGACGACGACGTCGCGCTCACGGTCCTCCAGCGTGCCCAGCACGTTCCGGACGTCGCCCTTCATCATCTGGAAGGCGACGGCGTCCTCGGCGACCGCGGCGTCGGTGTCCTCGATGAAGTCACCGAGCCGGGACTCCTCGTCGGCGCCGACGGTCTGGTCCAGGGAGACCAGGTCGCGGCTGTACTCCAGCAGCTCGGTGATCCGCTCGGGGGTCATGTCGAGCTCCAGGCCGAGCTCCTCGGCGGTGGGCTCGCGCTCGAGCTCCTGGTGGATCCGCCGGCGGGTACGGACCACCTTGTTGACCTGCTCGGCCAGGTGGACGGGCAGCCGGATGGTGCGGCCGCTGTCGGCCATCGCGCGCGTGATGGCCTGGCGGATCCACCACGTCGCGTAGGTCGAGAACTTGAAGCCCTTGGTGTAGTCGAACTTCTCCACCGCGCGGATCAGGCCGACGTTGCCCTCCTGGATCAGGTCCAGGAACGTCATGCCGTGGCCGGTGTAGCGCTTGGCCACCGAGACCACGAGGCGGAGGTTGGCCTCCAGCAGGTGGGACTTGGCGGCCTTGCCGTCGGCGGCGAGCGCGGTGTAGTCACGCTTGACCGCGGGGGTCAGCTTCTTCTCGGCGAGCAGGCGCTCGGCGTAGAGGCCGGCCTCGATGCGCTTGGCGAGCTCGACCTCCTGCTCGGCGGTGAGCAGCGCGGTCTTCCCGATCGTGTTCAGGTAGACACGGACCAGGTCGGTCGAGACCAGGCCGGTGGTGTCGGGGGTGCGCCGCGGGGTGCGCACGCTGAGGGTGTCGGTGGGGGAGGACTGCAGCAGCGTCACGGTTGTTCTTCGTCCTTGCCTCTCGGGTCGGATGGCCGCCGGTCCTGCTGGCCGTCACCCGGGCGTCTTCGGTGCGGGACGGGGCGCCGGGATCGCCGGCCGAGCCCGTCCTCGGGGTGGTGGCCCCGATGTGGTACGCCCATGACAACGGCGGAGACCACCCCTGGTGTTCCTGACCGTTCCGTCTCACAGTCGACGGACAGGTACGCCCTACCCCGTGACCGCGCCGTCACTCACAGGCGTGTGTTCCAGGTCTCCAGGATCAGTGTGAACGGGCCGTCGTTGGTGCTGCTGACCTGCATGGACGCCCCGAACACACCGGTCGCGACCCGTGCGCCGCGCGCCCGCAGCTCGGTGACGACTGTCTCCACCAGCGGTTCGGCGACCGGCCCGGGGGCGGCTGCGGACCAGGACGGACGGCGGCCCTTGCGCGTGTCGCCCTGCAGCGTGAACTGGCTCACCACCAGCACCGGCAGCCCGAGGTCGGCGGCGGACACCTCGCCGTCCGGCCCCTCGAAGACCCGCAGCTCGTGGATCTTCCGGGCCATCTCGCGGGCCGCCGCGGCGTCGTCGTCCCGGGCCACGCCGACGAGCGCCAGCAGCCCCCGGCCGACCTCCCCGACGACGGCGCCGTCCACGACGACGGAGGCGCTGCTGACCCGGCTCACCACGGCTCGCACGCGCTCGATCTTGCAGGATGTCCCCGTGCCGACCATCCGGATCGCCCAGGACCCCGCCGCCGACGACCTGCTCGGCCGCGACCCGCTCGCACTGCTCCTCGGCATGCTGCTGGACCAGCACGTGTCAAGAGGAAGCAGCGGGCCCGCCTGCTGATCGTCGCTCTCGGGACGACATCACGGAGCACTTCGCCGCTTCTGCGCTCCAGGCAGTCCGTATCGGTCGCCAGACCGAGGTGATCAGCCGTGTTCAAGATGACCACCGAGCGTGGGCACGACTGGGTGCGCGGGCGCCGCACCATCGTCTGTCGACGCAAGCTCGGTTGTATGCCGGGGCACCGCTGACCGTCCACGCCAGAGTCGGAACGTCCCTGCACAGTTCACGACAGCTCTCGACTCGGTAACGGAGAGCGGCCCCGTTCGTCGGGTCGGGTGAGCCTCTCGCTGATCAGACGCCGTCGGTTGGCGAGGTGGATTCCCCGTTCGAGGCTGGGTCCTTGGCTGACGGCGTCGCGGCGTCCTGCTTCTCACCGCGGGTCTTGAGCAGAGAGGCGATCGTGACGATTGCCAACACCCCGAGGATGACGACCAGCGAGAGCCAGGTCGGAATGGTCGGCACGGAGTCGATCGGCTGGCCGTCATTGATGAAGGGCAACGAGTTGTCGTGGATTGCCTCGAGTATCAACTTGATGCCGATGAACCCGAGGATGATGGCCAGCCCGTAGGACAGGTAGACGAGCCGCTTGAGCAGACCGCCCAACAGGAAGTACAGCTGGCGCAGGCCCATCAGGGCGAAGACGTTGGCTGTGAAGACGATGAATGCCTCGCGGGTCAGCCCGAAGATGGCCGGGATCGAGTCCAGCGCGAACAGCAGGTCGGTCGTGCCCAGCGCGAGGATGACAACGAGCATCGGTGTGAAGTAGCTCTTGCCCCCCGTCTTGACGCGCAGCTTGCTGCCATGGAACTCGGAGGTCAGCGGCAGCACCCTGCGGAGGCGCCGGATGAGGGCGTTCTCCTCGTAGTCGTCCTCGTCCTCGCCGCGCACCAGGTTGATGGCCGTGTAGACCAGGAATGCGCCGAAGAGGTAGAAGACCCAGGTGAAGCGCTCGATGAGCTCGGCGCCGGCCAGGATGAAGACCCCACGCAGGACGAGAGCGATGATGATCCCGATCATCAGCACTTCTTGCTGGAGCTTTCGGGGCACCTGGAAGCGGGCCATGATGATGACGAAGACGAAGAGGTTGTCGACCGAGAGCGAGTACTCGGTGAGCCAGCCCGCGTAGAACTGCGTGGCGTAGTCGCCGTTGGTGACTGCCAGCAGCACCAGCCCGAAGAGCAGGGCCAGGCTGATGTAGAAGGTCACCCAGATGCTCGCCTCGCGTACCGACGGCTCGTGGGGCCGTCGAGCGACGATGGCCAGGTCGGCCAGCAGCAGCACCGTCAGACCCACGAAGGTGCTGATCTCGAACCAGACCGGAAGTTCCACGAGCGGGAACACTACGGCTCCGACAACGCACTCTTGGGCAACCACCGACGCGACACGGTGCCGAAACTGTGCCGACCCCGTGTGCGCCTCCTAGGCTGCGACTGTGCGGGGCACAGAGCTGAGCAAGGGCGCCAACAGTCCACTCCCGATCGGGACGCCTGGCGTCCGGTGCGTCGTCTCATGGGGCCGCGCAGAGGTCGAGGTGGATGCTTCTGCACTACTGCTGGACGGTGCCGGGAAGGTCCGGGGCGACGAAGACCTGGTCTTCTACAACCAGCCGACGTCGTCGGACGGCGGGGTTAGGCACCTGGGTGGCAGTCGCACCGACGACGGAGGTCAGGAGTCCGTCGCCGTGGACCTCGAGTCCCTGCCTGATGACGTCGCTGCCGTAGCAGTGGCTGCGAGCGTCGCGACGGGCACACTCGCCGACGTCGAGGAGTTGGCGCTGGTCGTGATGGAGCAGGACGGCCAACCCCTGGTGTTCCACCGCGTGCTGGCTGCGGAGGCGGAAACAGCCATGGTGCTCGGCGAGGTGTACCGCCGGAATGGGGCCTGGCGCATTCGCGCCGTTGCCCAGGGGTGGGCGACCGGACTCGCGGGGTTGGCCACCGACCTCGGTGTGGCCATCGACGACGAGGTCACGGATGAGACGGCCGAGGATGTCCCGTCCGAGATGGCCATCCCCTCGCCACCGGCGACAGGCGACGTGCGCACGGACCACGATGACGAGGTCGCTGTGGTCGAACTGGACCCCGACGGTGCAGGTCCCAGGGCAATCGTCGTCGACCGACCGCCGGCGCAGACCACCCCGGCCGCTCCGACTTCGCCGGCCGCTCGCCCGGGCGCGGGACTCCGCACGCGAAAACAACCCGTCGCCCGGTTCAGTCCGCCGGTCCTCAAGCTCGCCGGCGGTGACGGGTGGACTGCGGCCCGGTTGTTCTCGATCTCCGGGGTGGGCAACGCTGCTGAGCAGGAGAAGCGGGCCACATCGGCACTCCTGGCCACGATGATGGCGGTGAAGCCATTCGGCAGAGGTCTGACCGCGCGGTTCGGGGCCCCGGCCGGGGTCCTCGAGACCTACCTGGAAGTCCCGTTCCACCGCGGTGAAGCCGTCGTCGTGCCCGACGGAGTGCTCCGCGTGCAGCGCGGGGCCCGTCTCTGGACGGCGTTGCTCGAGACCAAGACCGGTACCGGACAACTGCGAACCGAGCAGGTGGAGAACTACCTCGACGTGGCGAAGCGGGAGGGGTTCGACGCCGTCATCACGCTGTCCAACGAGATCGCACCAGGGGTCGGTGAGCACCCCGTGGCGGTCGACCGGCGCAAACTCGCGAAGGTGGCGCTGTTTCACCTGTCGTGGGCCGAGGTCCTGCACGAGGCCCAGATGGTGCTGTCACATCGCGGCGTCGCCGACGCCGGCCAAGCATGGCTGCTGCATGAGTTCCTGCGCTATGTGGAACATCCGCGCTCTGGTGCGGCCGGGTTCAACGACATGGGTCCGTCCTGGGTGCCGGTCCGCGAGGCCGTCGCGGCCGGCACTTTGCGCCCGGGAGACCGCAAGGTGCCAGCCGCAGTCGATGCTTGGATCCGGCTGGTCCGCCAACTGTGCCTGCGGCTCACCGCCGAGCTCGGCGTAGACGTAGCCCACGTGATGCCGCGCAAGCTGGCTACGGACCCGGCTGCCCGCACCCGGGCCGGGGTGGAGACACTGGCGGCGTCTGGCCGCCTCGAGGCCACGCTGCGGGTGCCGGGTGCGGCCGGTCCGCTCGATCTCGTCGCGGACCTCCGTACCGGGCAGGTGACGACGTCGACGCGCGTGTCCGCTCCGCAGGAGGGCACCAATCACCGGCGCATCGCCTGGTTGGTCAAGCAGCTCACGGCTGCGCCCGCCGATCTACTGGTCGAGGCGGACTACGCCGGGGAGACCGCGCCGACCTGTGAACAGCTGCAACTCGTCCGGACCGACCACGCGTGCCTGTCGCCGGTCGGTAGGGCGCCGCTGGTCGCTTTCAACCTGGCGCGCAGCGTCTCCATGGGCACGAAGCGGTCGGGCGTGCGTGGAGCCTTCATCCCCAGCGTCGTGTCGGCGGTCGAGAGCTTCTACAGCGACGTGGTGCAGCCTGTGCGGCCGTGGGTCGCGCGTGCGCCCCGGCTCCCGGAGGACCCTGCCGACGTTCCCGACATCGACCCGGAACCCGCTGCCGAGCTCGATCGTGCTTGAGGGCGGTGGTGGCATGCCGGGGGAACCGAGGCTGCTTAGGATCGATCCCGGCGTGATCGTCGCCACGGGTCGCCAGCGGCTGTCCCGCAAACCGAATGAGGACGGAGAAGACACGTGGCAGTGAGTCTGACCAAGGGTGGGAACGTCTCGTTGACGAAGGAGGCCCCAGGCCTGCGTGCGGTCACCGTCGGATTGGGCTGGGACGCACGGACGACGGACGGGCAGCCCTTCGACCTCGACGCGTCCGCCATCGGGTGCCGCCCTGACGGCAAGGTCGCCTCGGACCAGCACTTCGTGTTCTTCAACAACTTGCGCAGCCCGGACGGCGCCATCGAGCACACCGGTGACAACGTCACGGGGGAGGGGGCAGGGGACGACGAGCAGATCAAGGTCGACCTGGCCGGCGCTCCCGCCGACCTGGACAAGGTGGTCTTCCCGGTGTCGATCTACGAAGCCGACAACCGGGGCCAGAGCTTCGGTCAGGTGCGCAACGCCTACATCCGGGTCGTGAACCAGGCGGACAACGCTGAGATCGCGCGCTACGACCTCTCCGAGGACGCCAGCACCGAGACGGCCATGGTGTTCGGCGAGCTGTACCGCAACGGGTCGGACTGGAAGTTCCGGGCCGTAGGCCAGGGCTACTCCACCGGGCTCGGCGGCATCGCTGCCGACTTCGGCGTCAACGTCTGACCGACCAGACCACGCAAGGGGGATCAAGTGAGCGTCAGCTTGAGCAAGGGTGGCAACGTATCCCTGACGAAGGAGGCGCCGGGTCTCACGTCGGCCCTCGTCGGTCTGGGGTGGGACGCCCGCACCACGTCGGGCAAGGGCTTCGACCTCGATGCCTCGGCGTTGTTGGTCGGGTCCGGGGGGCGGGTGCTGTCCGATGCCCACTTCGTCTTCTTCAACAACCTCACGTCGCCCGATGGTTCGGTCACGCACACAGGCGACAACCTCACGGGTGAGGGTGACGGCGACGACGAGGCATTGGTGCTCGACCTGCCGAGGGTCCCGGACGAGGCCGCGACGATCGTCTTCGCGGTGTCCATCTACGAGGCGCAGGAGCGTTCGCAGTCCTTCGGTCAGGTGCGCAACGCCTACATCCGGGTGGTCAACCAGGCTGACGGCGTGGAGTTGGCCCGCTACGACCTGTCGGAGGACGCATCGTCCGAGACGGCGATGATCTTCGGGGAGATCTACCGCAACGGATCGGATTGGAAGTTCCGAGCCGTCGGGCAGGGCTACACCTCGGGCCTGGGCGGAATTGCCCGCGACTTCGGCGTGAACGTGGGCTGAGGTCAGTGCCCATCGACTACACCAAGCGTCCCAGTGGGCCGCAGCCCGGCGAGCCTTACGGCCGACCGCCGACTGCGCAGCAGGGGAGCCCGGGCAAGGTAACCCTGACGAAGTCCGCCCCGTCGGTGTCGCTGACCAAGAAGGCGTCCGCCGGAGGTGTCCTGCGGGTCAACCTCAACTGGACCGCGCGCCCGCCAGGGGGGCAAGGCGGGGGCTTCTTCCGTCAGCGCGAGCCGGCCATCGACCTCGACCTCGGGTGCCTGTACGAATTCGCCGACGGCAGCAAGGGTGTCGTCCAGGCGCTGGGCAACGCGTTCCACGCGGGGTTGCCCGGTGCGCCGACACCAGCCATCTGGCTCGACGGCGATGACCGCTCCGGCGCCGTCTCGGGTGGGGAGAACCTCTTCGTCGACCTGCGGTACGCCGCGCACATCCGGCGCGTGCTCGTCTTCGCCTACATCTACGAGGGTGTACCGAACTGGGCGGCCGCCCAGGCGCTGGTCACCCTGACCCCGCCTGACGGCCCGCAGATCGAGGTTGCTCTCGACGAGCCGCGCAACGGCGCCATGACCTGTGCGGTCGCCCAGCTCATGCCCTCGGCCGGTGACCTGTCGGTTCATCGCGAGGTGCGCTACGTCGACGGGGCGCAGCCGCACCTGGATGCCGCCTACGGCTGGGGCATCCGCTGGAGCGCGGGCCGCAAGTAGACCGCTCCGCATCCATCGACCACGAACCAGCAGGAGGATCCCATGAGTGTGAACCTCAGCAAGGGCCAGAAGGTCTCGCTGGCGAAGCGCGACGGCGGGCAGCTGACCAAGGTCCGCATGGGCCTGGGATGGGACGCCGTCAAAAAGAAGGGCTTCTTCGGCAGCCGCGACCAGTCGATCGACCTCGACGCCTCCGTGTTGATGTTCGACGCCTCGGGTGCCTTGGTCGACCAGGTCTGGTTCCAGCAGTTGCGCAGCAAGGACGGCTCGGTGCAGCACACCGGCGACAACCGGACCGGCGCCGGTGACGGCGACGACGAATCCGTGCGTGTCGACCTCACCGCCCTGCCGTCGAGGGTGACGACGCTGGTCTGCACCGTCAACTCCTTCACCGGTCAGGATTTCTCGCAGATCGCCAATGCTTTCTGCCGGCTCATCGACGAGACCACCGAGACAGAGATCGCCCGGTACGAGCTCAGCGGCTCGGGCCGGCACAACGCCCAGATCATGGCCAAGGTGTCCCGCGACGGGGCGGGCTGGTCGATGACCGCGCTGGGGGTGCCGGCCTCGGGCCGCACCTTCCGCGACCTGCTCCCGGCCATCGCCAGCAGCCGGTAGCCCACCCCCGCAACCCAGGAGGCCGTTCTCATGTCCGAGCTGGACCTCAGTTCTTCGTCCACACCCACGGCCGGTGCCCAGTCGGCCCCGGCGCCGGGTGCGCTGGTGCTGACGCCGCCGGCGCCGGTCGTCGTCGTCGCCCCCGATCAGGCGGTCGGCGCCGTCGCGCTCGAGGACGCCAAGCAGGTCGAGCTGCGCAGCAAGGCCAACGCCTTCGTCGCCGACCTCGTGTCGCTTGACACCAAGTCACCGGCCTTCGCCCAGAAGGTCGGCTCGATCACGAACATGGGTGACAAGGAGATGCGGGCCTCCGCGGCGGTGTCCAACCGCATGCTCGAGCGCCCCGCGGCGGCCATGGGGGCCAAGGGCAAGGACGGCGACGCCCAGACCCGAGTGTCCAACACCCTCATCGACCTGCGCACCACGGTGACCGAGCTCGACCCGAAGCGGTCGGACCTCACAGGTGTCAAGAAGGTGCTCAAGTGGCTGCCGGGCGGGGACAAGATCGATCGCTACTTCGCCAAGTACCAGTCCGCTCAGTCGCACCTCAACGCCATCATCAAGGCCCTCGAGTCCGGTCAGGACGAGCTGCGGAAGGACAACGCGGCGATCGAGACCGAGAAGGCCAACATGTGGACGACGATGGCCAAGCTGCGGGAGTACAACGAGCTGGCCACCGCCCTCGACCAGGCGCTCGAGGGCAAGGTCGCCGAGCTCGAGGCCGCCGGGCGCACCGACGATGCCACCACGGTGAAGTCCGACGCGCTGTTCCCCGTCCGGCAGCGGCGGCAGGACATCATGACCCAGCTGGCCGTGGCGGTGCAGGGCTACATGGCCCTCGATCTCATCCGGCGCAACAACCTCGAACTGATCCGCGGCGTCGACCGCGCGCAGACCACCACGGTCGCCGCGCTGCGCACCGCGGTCATCGTCTCGCAAGCGCTCAGCCGGCAGAAGCTCGTGCTCGACCAAATCAACGCGCTGAACACGGTGACATCCGACCTCATCGAGTCGACCTCAGCGCAGCTGCGCATCCAGGGCGCCGAGATCAATCAGCAGGCCGCTTCATCGACGATCGACGTCGCCAAGCTGCAGGCGGCCTTCGACAACGTCTTCGCCACCATGGACGCCGTCGACACCTTCCGGGCGCAGGCCGTCACCTCGATGGCCGAGACCGTGCAGGCCCTCGAGGGCCAGATCCAGCGGGCGCAGCCCTACCTGACGCGCGTGCGCGCCAACGAGGTCACCGGGGGGTGACGTCTCCAGCAGGGCCGGCCCCCGCCGGGGAGAACTGACGTGGCCTGGTTCCGGCGCAACGAAGAACCCCGACCTGCGCCGGCACCGACGGGCGACCTGACGGACACGGCCCGGGAGGACACCCCCGAGGCCCTCGACGCCGACATCGATGGCGCGGTCGAACTGGTCAACGCCAGCGCCGGTGAACTGCCCGTCGCGGCTGTCGTAGCCGCCAGGCGGGTGACCGACCTGCTGGCGGAGATCGTGCGCACCTCTGAGCTGCGGCCGCTCGACGTCTATGCGGCCATCTCAGTGCGGGCCACCGCCACGGACTACCTGCCCACCACGGTGCGTACGTTCGTCGCCCTCGACCCCGACCTGGTCGACGTCCCGCAGGCCTCGGGCACCACCCCCACCCGGTCCCTGCTCGAGCAACTCGCCTCGCTCGAGGGGGCGTCCGAGCAGGTGCTGGAGGCCACCCGCAGGCAGGACGTCGACGCCCTCATGACCCAGGGGAGCTTCCTGCGCACGAAGTTCTCCGGCTCCGACCTCGACCTGTGACTCGCTCACCCGACCGGCCCAGGAGGCCCGCACCGTGGCACGCATGAACCGCGGGGCCAACGTGGCCCTGACCCGCGAGATCCCCGGCCTGACCCGGGTCGCGGTCGGGGCGAGCTGGAACGCCGGCAGCGAGCGCGTGCTCGACGAGAACCTCGTGTTGGCGCTGCTGTTGTGCGGCCCGGACAGCAGGGTGCTGTCGGGGGAGCACGTGGTGTTCTTCAACCAGCTCACCTCGCCCGACGAGGCGGTCGCCGTCCGGGACAGGGCCCTGGGCGGTGACCAGGAGCAGGTGGAGGTCGACCTGCAGCGTGTGCCGGCTGACGTATCGCGACTGGTCGCCGTTCTGTACGTCAACGAGGGCACCACCCAGCGCCGCACCCTCGGGCAGTTGAGGTCGGTGTCGGTGGTCGTGCGCGACGGGTACAACCACCGGGAGCTGGTGCGCTCGGAGGACCTCGCCCCCGTGCTGCAGGCCGAGACCGCCCTGGTGCTCGGCGAGGTCTACCGGCACGGCGGGGACTGGAAGTTCAAGGTGGTCGGCGAGGGCTACCGCACGGGGATTGCTGGCATCGCGGCCGACTACGGTCTGCCGTTGTGATCGCCTCGCCGCTCGGGGCCCCGCCACGGCCGGACCTCGACTGGCTGCGGCACCGCACCCGCCGGGCTCCGCTGAGCGCCCCGCCGACCAGCAGCCACGCCGGGGATGGGCCGACCGCGCTGGCGGACTTCCTCGCCGGCCGCACCACCCGCCGGCACCCGCAGGCCGCATCCACCCCCAGCCAGCAGGTCACGCCGGCCGCGCAGCCTGCCCCGGCGTCCCCAGCGGTGTCCCGGGTCGACGAGATCGACCTGTCCGGTAACCCGCTGGACCTGTCGGCGCCGGCACCGACGGGACCGCTTGTCCCCGCACCCGCCCCAGCCCCGCGCGCCCCGACCGCTTCGCCGGCCAACCTGGACCTGTCCGGCGACCCGTTGGACCTGTCCGGTGATCTCGACCTGCCTGGGCCCCCGCAGCGGCCATCGACGGCGCCCGCCACGCCCGACCTCCCGGCCCCAGGGCCGCAGCCCGCAGACACCCCGCGACCGGCTCCCGCGTCCGACCTGGACCTGTCCGGCGGGTTGGACCGGTCCGGCGGCCTGGACCTGTCCGCGCCCCCGCCCCTGCCGCCTGCGCCCCCACCGACCCCCTCGGCGGACCTCGACCTGTTCCCGGAGCCGGCGTCCGGGCCGACCGCCGTGCCCGCCCCGGCGCCGCGGCCGGCACCCGTGGTGCGCGCGACGCCGCGGGTCTCCCCCGGGGGGCGGGTAATCTTGACCTCGCGCGAGCCCACCGTGACCCTCGACCGGCTGCAGTCAGGCATCGGCGGGCTCACCCTCACAGCCGTCTGCTCCCCGGCGGTGGGCGACCTCGTGCTGGGCGCGGTCTACCAGCTGAGCGACGGCACCTCAGGGGTCCTGGGCGCCGCCACCGGCATCTCGACCGCACCGCCGCGCTCGCGCCGCCCCGTATTGCAGGGTGGCCGGGACGAGTTCGAGCGGATCACCGTCGACCTACGGCAGAGCCGATCGCTGCGGCGCTTCGTGGTGTGGGCGACATCGGCGTCCGAGCGCGAGCTGGTCTGGGGCGGCACGCTGCGGCTGGCCACCCACGGCGGCGCGCGGGTCGAGATCCCGCTCGACGTCGGGCGGCACGTCGGCCCGCTCGTCATCGCCTCGGTGTACGCGGTCGACGGCGAGTTCGTTCTGCGCGCCGAGCTCGACCCGGTGGCCGGTGTGGCTCGCGACGTCGCCCGCGCCTATGGCTTCGGCGCGATCACCTGGGCCGACGCGAGGACGCCGGTCTTGTGACCGCCCTGGAGGACGCCGTGCGCCCCGCCGCCCTGCGGCATTTTGCCCACGTGGACGACGACGAGGTGCAACGGCTGTTCCTGCACCCGCCGCAGCCGGTCGGGCGCGACGACGACACAGACGTCGTCGCCCTCGCCCTGGGCGCCACCCTTTACCTGCCCGCGCACCGACCGGCCCTGTCCAGCGACGTCGTGCGCCAGCGTGCGGCCGGGGTGTCCAGCGTCGTGCTCTGCCTGGAGGACGCCGTCGCAGACGACGACCTCCCGGCCGCCGAGGCCAATCTGGTGCGGCACTTGCGCGCCCTGGCCGACGACGGCGCCGAGATCCCGTTCGTATTCGTCCGGGTGCGCCACCCCGCGCAGGTCGGCAAGCTGGTGCACGACCTGGCTGAGGCCGCCGGCGTCCTCACCGGGTTCGTGCTGCCCAAGTTCACCGGCCGCACGGGGCCAGCGTTTCTCGATGCCGTCCGGCAGGCCTCGGTCTACCTGGGCCGGCGGCTGCGGGTGATGCCGGTGATCGAGTCGCCCGAGGTGGCGCACGCCGAGACCCGGGCAGCCACGCTGGCCGACGTCGCCGCGCTGGTGGCTGAGCACCGCGACGACGTGCTGGCCGTGCGCATCGGGGCCACCGACCTGTCGGCGGCGTTCGGGCTGCGCCGGCGGCGCGAGGTCACCGTCTACGACGTGCGGGTGGTCGCCGACGTGATCGCCGACGTCGTGAACGTGCTGGGTCGCTCCAACGGCACCGGGTCGGTCATAACCGGGCCGGTGTGGGAGTACTTCCGCGGCAACCCCGACCGGGTGTTCAAGCCGCAGCTGCGCGAGACCCCGTTCCGCGTGCACGACGAGCGACCGCTGCGCTCGGATCTGCTTGCGCACGACCTGGACGGCCTCATCCGCGAGGTCGTGCTCGACCAGGCCAACGGGTTGGCCGGCAAGACCGTCATCCACCCCTCCCACGTCGCGGCGGTGCACGCGCTGTCGGTGGTCACCCACGAAGAGCACGCCGACGCCCTCGACGTGCTCGGCGCCGGGGCGGGCGGAGGCGCCAGCGCATCGACCTACCGGAACAAGATGAACGAGTCCAAGCCGCACCGCGCCTGGGCCCAGCGCACGGTGCAGCGCGCCCACGTCTTCGGCGTCGCGCGGCCAACCACGTCGTTCGTCGACCTTCTCGGCGCCGGTACGCCCCGGTGAGCGCGCACTCCTGGGCCGGCGACTGGGTCGCCGGCCGGCTCGACGTGAAGGTGCGGACGACGGCTGCGGCCGGTGACTTGAAGGTGCGCGACCTCGTCGGGCTAGCCGTGCGGGTCAACCCTCGCCGCGTCCACCTGTTGGTGAGCACCGTGCTGGGCAAGCACGTGCCGGTCGACCCCGACCTCGCGCGGGGGGCAGGCCTGCTGCTGGGCCGGCTGGTGGCCGACCGGTTGGCCGGAGTGGACACCGGCGTCGGCACCGCGGGTGGCGACCTGCTGGCCCGGGCGCTGCGCGGGGACGGCGATGCCGCAGCCGAGGCCGCCGACGCCCTCGTCGAGTTGGTCGGTGCACCGGCCGACCCGCCGGCCGACGTGCTGGTTCTCGGCTACGCCGAGACGGCGACCGGGCTCGGGCACCTAGTGGGCGACGCCCTCAGCGCCGACGTGCTGCACTCGACCCGCCGGCCGGTGGGCACCACCCCGACCGGCACGTTCGAGGAGGCGCACTCGCACGCGACCGGGCATCTGCTGCTGCCCGAGGACCCCCGGCTGCTGACCAGCGACCGTCCCGTTGTGCTCGTCGACGACGAGCTGTCCACCGGGGCGACGGTCATGGACACCATCCGGGGTCTGCAGGCCCTCGCGCCCCGGCGCCGCTGGGTGGTCGCCGGCCTGGTCGATCTCCGCACCGACGACGCCCGCGCCCAGTTGCACCACTTCGCCGTCGAGCTGGGCATCGAGGTCGACGTCGTCGCCCTGGCCACCGGCGTGGTGGAGTTGCCCGACGACGTCCTGGCTCGCGGCGCCGGCCTGCTCGCCGACCACTCGGCACCCGTCGCCGACCCGCTGGGCCCGTCGGGTGCCCCGCCGATCGAGGTGGCGGCCGTGGTCCCTCACGGCTTTCGGGACGGCGGACGGCACGGGTTCGCAGCCAGGCATCGGGCCGCGCTCGACGGGGCGCTGCCCGGCCTGGCCGACCAGGTGCGGTCCGCACTGGGCCCGGACCCCGGTCGGGTGCTGGTGCTGGGTACAGAAGAGCTCATGCACCTGCCTCTGCGGGTCGCCGCCGAGCTGGCCGGGCGGGGGCTCGACGTCCGGGTCTCCAGCACCACCCGATCGCCGGTGCTGCCGGTCGACGAGCCCGGCTACGCCGTCCGCACGGCCCTGCGGTTCGCCGACCACGACCTCCCGGCTGACGGACCCGGCCCGCGGTTCGCCTACAACATCGCCGCGCCCGCCGGCGGGCACGGGTTCGACGCCGCCGTGCTGGTGGTCGATGACGCCAGCCGCGCATGGGGCGACGGCCCCACCGCACTGCCCCGGGTGCTCGGGGCGGCGGTCGACGGTCCGCTGGTCGTGCTCACCGTGCCCAGCCACCGGCCCACCCCCGACCCGCTGCGCGGCCCCAACTTCGGCTCCTATGCCCCCGACGAGGTTGGCTGGCTGCTCACCGACCTCAGCGACGTGCCGCTCGAGGCCACGATCGAGAGCCGCGAGGCCGCCATCCAGTCCGGCCGCGCGCACTACAGCGAGTCTCTGCCGGTGGAGTACCAGCCCGGGCCTGCCTACCTCGAGCTGTTCGAGCAGGGCCTGGCCTCCTCCGCCGCCCGGCTGGCTGTGGCCGTTGGCGTCGTCACCGAGCGGCTTATCGCCGGTCGCGCCCGCCCGCCGGTGCTGGTGTCGCTGGCCCGGGCCGGTACTCCAATCGGTGTGCTCGTGCATCGGTGGGCCGCACGGCGCGGGCTCGACCTGCCGCACCTGGCCGTCTCGATCGTGCGCGGGCGCGGTCTCGACCCCCGGGCCCTGGACCACCTGGCCGCGCACCACGACCCGGCCGATGTCGTCTTCGTCGACGGCTGGACCGGCAAGGGCGCCATCACCCGCGAGCTTCAGGCCGCGGTGGCCACCGCCGAGGCCGAGCAGCCGCGCGGGTTCACCGCCGACCTCGCCGTCGTAGCCGACCCCGGAGGCTGCACCAACCTCTTCGGCACGCGAGAAGACTTCTTGATCCCGTCGGCCTGCCTCAATTCAACGGTCTCGGGGCTGGTGTCACGTACCGTGCTGCGGGCTGACCTGGTGCCGCCCGGCGGCTACCACGGCGCCAAGTTCTACCGGGAGCTCGCCGCTCAGGACGTCTCGGGCCGGTTCCTGGACACTGTGTCGGCCTGCTTCGACGCCGCAGCCGACGAGGTTGCCCAGCAGGTCGCCGTCCCGGTCGACCGCACCCCCACCTGGGCCGGGTGGGGAGCGGTCGAGGAAGTCGCGGCGGCCTTCGGCGTCAACGACCTCAACCTGGTCAAGCCCGGGGTGGGGGAGACCACCCGGGTGCTGCTGCGTCGCGTGCCCTGGCGGGTGTTGGTGCGGCCCGGCGCCGAGGGCGAGCTGAGCCACGTGTTGCACTTGGCCGCCGACCGCGGGGTGACGGTCGAGGAGCGCCCGGATATGCCCTTCTCCTGCATGGGTCTCATCCAGCCCGGCCGGGGCGACGCATGAGCGACGGGGTGCTGGTCGCCACGGACCTTGATCGCACGCTCATCTACTCGCTCGCCGCCGCCGGCGACCCCCGCCCCGGTGAACGGCCGTGGGTGGTGGTCGAGCGTCTCGACGGGCGGGTGGTCTCCTACGTCACCGAGCTGGCCGCGGCCCGGTGGGCGGCCCTTGCGGCGCAGCGATGCGTCGTGCCGGTGACCACTCGCACACCGGCCCAGCTGGCCCGGGTGCAGCTGCCTGGCCCCCCCGCCCGGTGGGCGGTAGCCGCCAATGGCGGCGTGCTGCTCGTCGACGGCGAGCCCGACCCCGCCTGGAGTGCGCGGGTCCGCGCCGCGCTGGACGCCGTCGCCGGCATCGACGAGGCCCGCGCGGCGCTCGCCCGGGCGTGCGCCGACGACCCGGGCGCCCGGCAGTACGCCGTGCCGGGCCTGTTCTGCTACGCCGTCGTCGACCGGCCCGCGTTCGCCGAGCACCGCCTCTCCGAGCTGCGGACGTGGGCCGCCGCCGCCGGCTGGGGGGTGTCACTACAGGGGCGCAAGCTGTACGTCGTGCCCACGGTGCTGACGAAGTCGGCGGCGGTGGCCGAGGTGGCGGGGCGGGCCGACGCACAGGTGGTGCTGGCGGCGGGGGATTCGTTACTGGACACCGACCTGCTCGAGCACGCCACGCTGGCGGTGCGGCCTGGGCACGGCGAGCTCGCCGACGCCGGCTGGATCCGGCCTCACGTGACGGCGCTGGGGACGCGGGGGATCGCGGCAAGCGAGGACATCCTGGGTTGGTTTGCCGACCGATCCAGCGAATTGGGGAGGCAGCTGCCCTCTGGATCGGGCGGCTAGGAGCTTGACCCGGTAATCCGGGCACCTTCCTGAGGCGCGAAATGGACCGATCCGCTCAGATGGGGGTAGCGAAGCGGCGTTGTCAGCGGATGGTGCTCTCGGTCGCCTGTGGTGTTTGTCGACGTGGCGCAGACTGCCGCCGTGCCGACCATCCGGATCACTCAGGACCCCAGCGCGGACGCGCTGCTCAGCCGGGACCCGCTGGCGTTGCTTCTTGGGACTCTGCTGGACCAGCACGTGTCAAGAGGATTCAGCGAGCCCGCTTCTCAACCAGTGTTCATCGAGTCGCTGCGAGCGACGTGGTGAAATCTCGTGGCGGGAGATACGCGTCCTGGACCCGTCACCCAGGGCTGGTCAGCGTCGGCGTGACTCGTTAGCGGTCAACAGGTCGATGACCGCCAGTCTGCGGCAAGGGCGGTGCTCTCGTCAGACCCGGAGGTGACGTGGGCGAACATGTACGTCTCGGCCAGCTCGGCGCTCCCCGCGTTATAGACCCTCAGTGCTCGTCCCACTGCAGGACGAGGGGTGCACCTGACCGGGCCGTAGCTGGACCGCCACCCCGACGTCGTCGTCCGTGAGGAGGAACTCCTGTGCGCGGCTCGGCACGTGCTGCGGAGGACGACGTCCGACCCTCGGCGGGGGGGAGTACGCAGCAGCGCGAAACCTGCGACCGAGTGGGAGACGCATCGGTGCCGCCCCGTGATGTCGAGCGCGGCACGGTGCTGTAGAGCCGGACTTCCGCCGGCCGGTGTGCGGCGACGGGCCCGACGACGGTCTCTTGATGAAGCCGCAGCCGGGCTGCATGACGACGACGACCTGGTAGCGGCGAATGAGTGGGCCCGGGCGCTGGCCCGGGTGCGGACGGAATCCGTCGAGGACGTCACGACCGTCCCTCTCCTGTGATGGGCCGCCCTTCAGGGGGCCGTTCGGCGGTACTGCCGGCAGGTAGGGCCTGCATAACGATTCGGGAAACGGACCCACTGGTTCCGCCTCGGTCAAAGCTTGCCGGGTTTAGTACCCCGCAGCTGGCTCGACGTTGCGGGGGCATCGATGGCGCAGGGGCAACAGCCACGGGGACGGGTGTCCGCGCAGGCGCTTGTCCTCCTGGCGCGGGTTCGGCGCTTAGTGGGCCAGCGGCGCACGCGGTGGGCCGCCGCCGGGATGGTCCTGCTGGCGGTCGGCGTGCTGGTGTTGGGTGCCGGGCTCGGCTGTGCCGGGCGATCGGTGGTCGCACCCTCCGCCGACGCGCCGGTCGAGGTGGACGTCGTCGCCGCACCGGCCGACGACACCGGCGGTGCTTCCCGGCTACCCGACGTCCGGGGGTTGGCCCTGGCCGCGGCCCAGCAGGCGGTCGCCTACGCCGGCCTGAACCCGTCGCCGGTGACCGTGGTTGAGGTGTCGTCGGCTTCTCCCGGGGGCACGGTAGTGGGCCAGGATCCCGTGGGCGGCACGAGCGCAGCGTCGCCGGTCACGTTGTCCGTCGCCGTGCCCGGCGAGGTGCCCGCGCTCGTCGCCGTGCTGGCCGAAGGCTTCGCCGGCGACTTTCAGTACCTCGTCACAGCCACAGTGCTGGACGTCGGACGACGGTCGCCGTGGGGTGGCCTCGTGCTCGCCGGGGCAGGGGTTAGCGTCGTCGGCACGGGCGTGCTGGTCCTCCGCCGGGGACGCCGCACCACGGGCGGTTCTTCGTGAGCCGGGCGCCCGCCGTCCCCCGGCGGCCCTTCTGGCGCTCCGTCGAGGAGCGCGGTGTCGTGCTGGTCGGGGTGCCGGCCGGGATCGTGCTCATGGCGGCCATAGTCACCATCTCGGTCGAGGCCCCGCGGTCTTCGTGGCTCTCGCGGGTCTACGGTGCGACCGGCCTCTTCGCCGGCAACTACCTGCCCGTCCAGGGGCAGCCGGATTCGCCGACCCCGCTGATGGCCGCGCTCGGCGTAGCGGCACTGGCCCTCACGTTCGTGGCCGCCCTCACCGCGGTGTTCGCCTCGACGTCCCGGGCCCGGCAGCGGTACCGGGCGCGTCGCTCGGGCACCAGGCTGGTGGTGGTCGGGAGCGGCGTTCCGGCCGCCGAGCTCGTCCGTCGGCACCTCCCCGCCGGACCCGGGGAGCTGCTGCTGGTCACCGCCACCGAGCGCACCCCGGCGGCGGTGGCCTCGCGGGGGCGGGCGGACGTGCAGGTGGCCGACCTCGACGCCCTGTCCGACGAGGTCGTCGCCGGCCTGTGCGAGCGCGGCGGGCAGATCGTCGTCGCCGGGGAGGACGACGCAGCCACGCTGGAGCTGGCCCGGCGCCTCAGCTTGGGCAACCGCGCGGAGGCCCCCGTCGTCGCGGTGATCGCCCGGGCTGCGCTGGTCGATGAGCTGCGGCCGGCCGAGATCGACGCGCAGTTGGTCGAGGGCCTGCTGGTCACCTGCCCGGCGGAGAACACCGCCGGCAGGGTGGCGCAGGAGCTGGAGCGGCTGCTGCGCGCGGACCCGGCCCTGCTGGCCGCGGGCTCGGGCACCGTGGTCGTCGACGGGGACGCCGGCGAACTGACCGAGACCGTGCAGCGGTGGGTGTGCCGGCTGAGCTGGGCCCGGTCGTTCCTGCTGGACGAGCACGCCCGGCCGGTGCCGCGGGTGCGCCCGTTGCTCGACGTCGACGGCGACGGCAATGGGTGGCCCGACGCCACGTTTCGCGTGGTGGTGGGTGCCGACGCCGCGGACGTCGCAGCGCGGGCGCTGCGGGCGGTGCGGCGCGGCATGCAGGACCCGCGGCGCATGATCACGGTCACCAGCGCGAGCCTGCTGCCGGCGGCCCAGCGCGAGCTGGTGGCGGTGGTGGACCCGCGCGCGACGGCCTGGGACCCGGACCTGGTGTTCGAGAGCACGGCGGTGCGGTGGGGCCGGATGTTCCACAGCGTCTACAGCCTCGCCTTCGCCTCGAAGGAGGCGTGGTCGCCGGCCGGGCGGGCCGGGCAGAGCTCGGTGGCGGCCGGCCGGTTCCTGCCCCGCAACCTCGCCGACCACGGCTTCGTGCTGGTCCGGGTCGACGGCCGACCGGCGGCACCGTCGTTCACCCACGACGAGGTGACCTCCCTGGCCGCCGCCGAGCACGAGGACTGGCTGCGGCGGACCTACCGCGAGGGCGACGGGCCACCGCAGCGGGTTCCGCGCGAGGGCAGCGAGTTCGACCAGCCCTGGAGCGACCTCACCGACGCGCAGCAGGAGCGGAACCGCACCCTGGTGCGCGGCGCGGCGGCGGCGTTGCCGGCCGTCTTGGGCTACGAGGTGCGCAGGCGATGAGAACCGTGGGTCAGAACCCGTTCGAGCAAGCCGCGTTGCTCGACCGGGTCGGTGGGCAGCACGAGCGTCCCGGCAGGAGGGGCGGCAGCCAGCTCCCGGGCCAGCCGGCCGGTGCTGCCGGCGACGAGCACGGTCCGACCCCGCAGCCGGCTCTGGGCGACGTCGTCCCGGCTAACCGGCCCGCCGTTGAGCAGGAGGGTGGCGGTGGGGGCACTGACGGCAATGGCGCCGGCGACGTCGGCCAACGGCACCGTCTCGTCCCCCCAGTCGTCCCCGTCGACGAGCACCACGTGGGTGTGGTGCGGCTCGAGCGGGACGCGTCCGACACCAACGAGTGCCCCGACTGCGACCCCGACCAGCGGCCCGGTCCAGCCCGACACAGACGCCGCCCGGCCGATGCTGCGCATGACGCCGCTGTCGGTGCCGCCGTCCACGATCGACGCCCCGCAGGCCCGCACGGCCGGCAGCACGACCTCGGCGACCAAGCGGTCGATCTCGGCGGCGTCGGCGGCGTCGACCCCGCCGGCCCCGCCGACGACCACGAGCACCGGCACGCCGGTGGGCAGGCCAAGGGCGACCACGGCATCGGCCGGTGCCGCGGGCTGCCGAAGCCGGTGGGTGCGCACGGCTCTGCATTCTGCCGGTCCGGGGTTGGGCGCATCCGCCTCCTGGTCGCCGCGGTGGTCGCGGTCCTCATGCTGGCCGGATGTACGTCGGAGGCGCCGGACGAGGTGCCGTCGGCGGCAGGGTTCTGGCCGGTGTCGATCGGTGAGGTGGCCGTGGTTCGCAGCGGGGACCAGGTGCAGTTCACCGACGGATCGCGCACGGTGCCGGTCGACGTGCGCGTGACGCCGTCCGCGCCGGTGGTGGTCGTCCCGGTCGGGACGGACAGGGTCGCCCTGCTCGCCGAGTACGGCTCGCAGCTGCTGAGCGTGGTCCGGCTCGCGGACGGGTCGGTGGTGCAGAGGCCCTGCCCCGACTGCCACGGCCTGGCCGGGATGGGCAACCAGCTGGTCACCGTGCTGTCCGACGGGTCGCTGGTTGTCCTGGACGCCGACCTGGGGACAGCGACCCTGGCGCCACTGGCCGAGGTGCCGACGCCCGCGGTGGCCGAGCCCGATCCGGACTGGACACCGGACTACCGCGTGCTCGGCGACGAGGACGGGGTCGTGGTCGTGGGGCAGCTCGCGGCCGACGGCGGGGTCAGATTCGGGCCGACCGTCGTCTCGCGGTACGACAGCGGCGGCGGACTGCTGTCCAGCGGACAGGCGGTCGACCGCGGCCTGCGGATCGAGTCGTCGGCCAACGGCGGGGCGACCGTCCTGGAGTCCACGTACTCGGCGGGTGCCTGCTCGTCGGGCAGCCGGCTGAGCGTGCTGGGAGAGCGGGGGGACGCGGTGCAGCTGCCCACGGCGGACGGGGAGATGGTGCGTGACTGGTCGTGGGCCGGGGACCGGGTGGTGACGGTCTCGTACGTCAACCAGATGAACTACCAGGACTGCGACTACCGACCGCTCGTGGTGCACGAGCTGACGGTGTCCGACGGCGTGGTGTCCGAGATCCCGAGCCCGGGTCTGACGAGGTTGCGGGTGCTGGGTGGGTGCGACGTCGTCGTGGCCCTTCGCGACCTGGCGGGTCAGCCCGCAAAGCTGGTGGCCCGGGTGCCGGGCGGGGACGCGCGCGACCTCGGGCAGGTCGACGACGTTCTCTGGTCGGCACCGGCGACGTCTGGCTGCCGCGACCTGGCCGGCGACGTCGCCGAGCTGGCCGGTGCCTGAGCAGCCCGGGCCCGCGAGCGGGTCCCGCTTCGACGCCTTCATTTCATACCAAAGTAGGTCCTCCCAGCAGGTCGCCTCCTACCTGCAGCGCGAGCTGGAGCAGGTGGCCCGCCGGAGCGTCGACGAAGCCCCGGTCCGCATCTTCCGCGACGCCACCGACCTCACCTTCGGCGGGTTGGCCGAGACGCTGCAGGACCGGCTGCGCAACTCCCGCCGGCTGGTGGTGGTGCTGCATCGGGAGACCCGGGCCTCGCCGTGGGTGAACCAGGAGATCGAGTACTGGCTCGCGCACGGCGGGACTCCGGACCGGCTGATCCTGGTGCTCGCCGACCCCGCGCTGGACCTGTCGTGGGACGACACGACCGGGCAGTTCCGCCACGAAGAGGCCCTCCCGCCCGCGCTGCACGGCCGCTTCCCCTCTGAGCCGCTGTGGTTGAACCTCTCGGCCCGACGACTGGGTCGGCCCTGGGCGGATGAGGGCGAGGTGGCCCGGCTGTGCGCGACGCTGATGGAGCGCGATCCGGCGGACCTGCTGCAGCGGGAGGTCCGAATCCAACGGGCCCGCCGCCGCCGGCTGCGTGCCCTGCTCGCCGGGGCGGTGGCGCTCAGCCTGGTGGCCGTCGCCGCCGGGGTGGTCGCAGTACTCAGCTCCCGCGAAGCCGACCGGCAGCGGCTGCAGGCCGAGGCGCAGGCCCGGGCTGCCGAGGCCCTGCTGGTGGCCGACCAACGACCGGACCTGGCGCTGAAGCTCCTGAGCCAAGCGTCCGCGGACTCGGCAGACTCGTCGGTGCGGGCCGCCATGCTCTCGGTGCTGGACCAGAACCGTCGACTGGAACGCGTCGTCGATATGTCCGGCGTGCTGGGTGGCGCCGCACCGGACGACATTGGCCTGAGCGACGACGGGCGGCGGGTGACCGGCTGGCGGGCGACCCCGGAAGGCTGGGTGATCGGGGTCTGGGACGTCGACAGCGGGCAGGTGCTGGTCAACGCCGTGCTACCGGAGGGCACCTCGGAAGTATCAAACCTGGCGCTGGTCGGTGATGACCTAGTGGCTTACTGCACCACCACGGGTCCCCGGCTAGTGCGGTTGACGGCGGGTGGTGCCTCCGCGGTCGACGGCGTGGAGGCCGGTGGACTGTGCCTGGCCGGCGCCTACCAGGGCGGCTTCTTCCTGCTGGGTCGAGAGGGTGCGGTGGCGACGGTCCTGCTGGCCGATGCCGCCACCGGGAAGGTTGCGCGGTACGAGGGGGTGCGCTTCGGCGGCACCAACCCGCTGGCCGACGTCGCCGTGGTCGAACGGTCGGACGGCGTGCTGGTGCAGGTGGGTGCCGGGTTGACCGAGACCGAGCTGAATCTGCCGGCGGACGTCCTGGCCGGTCAGGTACAGGAGGTGGATGGATGGGGGCGGCTCACCGTGCGGGCGACCGACGGCCGTCTCTGGCGCACGACCGGGTCGGGGTCCGAGGGCGACTATGCACCCGTGCCGGCGGACGCCCTGGCGGCGGCCCCGCTGGACGGCGCCTTCCCCGGGTGGGTGTGGGTCACCCCGGACGGTCGGCTGGCCTGGTCGCTTGATGGCCAGACCGTGGACGTTTCGGCGGCCCGGGCACCGGTGGAGAACCGGCCGGCCGACGACGAGGTCTCGCTGACCGTAGTGTCGACGTCCTACGACGCCACCGCGGTGGCGGTGTTCGGGTCGGTCGCAGGCAACAGCGCCGGGTTCGCCGAGGCGGCCGTGGTCGACCTCAGTCCGTCGCCGGGGTACCGGGCGATGACCGCCCGGGACACGCTGACCTCCTTGTCCGGCGACGCGGTCGCCGGCGCCGAGCAGGTCTTCCTGCCCAGCGGATTCGGCAACGGAGGTGAGCTGGTGAACTCCTCCATCTCCGAGCAGATCACGGGCGCGGTATTCACTGACGCGGCCGACCGGCTGCTGCTCGAGGTCGACGACTCGTCCCTCATCCTGCGGCAGCCGGGTGCCGGTGCCGAGGTGATCAGCGACGGCCCCGATGTGCGCGCCTTCGCGTTCGCAGCCGACGGGACGACGCTGGCCGTGGCTCGGGGTGCCGGCTCGGTCGGCGTCTATTCGACCTACCGCGCCGACGACCTGCCGGAGATCGCGAGCACCGACTCCGGCCCGGCCTCCGCGGTCACCGCCTTCGGGTCGGTGAGCTACCTACCCGTCGAGGGCGGGGTGCTCCGAGAGGCGGACGGCGGCGCCCGGGTGGTCGTCAGCGCCGACCAGGAGACCTCGGTGACGATCCGGACCGCCAGCCCGGACGGCGAGCGGGTCGTGGTGGCCTCCACGGCGAACGGGCAAGTCGACCCGGACGAGGATGACGCGGCACCCCCGGTGTCGGTGGTCGATCGGTCGGGCCGGGCCGAGCAGCTGGAGGTCAACTGCGGGTTTGAGGCCCAGGACGTGGGGTTCCTGCCCGGGCCCCACTTCACCACCGACGTCGGCGACGCGGAGGCGCAGCAGCTGGCCGTCCGCTGGTTCGGCGACGGGTCCGGGTCGAGCAACGGTGGCACCGACTGCGTGGATGGCGAAGACGTCGAGCTGCCGGGGGTGGCGGTGCTCGACTACGAGATGGACGCCGACCGCGGCCGCATCGTCTCAGACGACGGCGAGCGCGTCCGGGTGACCACCTGGCAGCGTGGTGAGCAGGACACACTGCGGACCCTGGATCTGCCCGGGGTCGTCCCCGGCTCGACCGTGCAGCTCGACGACGCCGGGCGCACGGCAGTCGCCTTCGTGCCCGGCGACACGGCGGTCACCGTGTTGGACCTTGCCGACGACGAGACCGGGTGGACGCAGACCCACTCGGTGGCCACGTCACTGACCGAGGTGGTCGGGGCCTCGTCGACCCCGTCCGGCCTGCTCGCCGTGGCGGGAACGGACGGGCAGCTGCACCTCTACGACCTGGAGAGCGGCCGGTTGGTGTTGCGCACCCGGGTCGCAGACGGCGTGGACGGGCCGTTCCGGGACATGTCGGTCACCGAGGAGGACGGCATCCTCACGGTGCGGGTCGCCTTCGTGGTGGAGGAGGAGCTGTCCAACGGTGGTGGTGTCGTGCGTGTGCCGATCTCGGTGGATAGGTTGCGCACCTTGGTCTGCGCCAAGATTCCCAGCTCGGCGGGCTGCTGACGTGGTCCACGACGGGGACGTGGGCGGCGACCGCTACGCGGCGTTCATCTCCTACGCGCGGGCGGCTGACGGACAGTTCGCCGAAGCGCTGCACAGCGGGGTGGAGAACTTCGCAACCAGGTCGCGGCGGGGGCGGGCCGTCCGGGTGTTCCGGGACGACGCCACGATGTCGGCCAACGCCGACCTGACTGGGGCCATCCAGGCAGCGCTGGCCACCGCAGAGTGGTTCGTGCTCGTGGCAAGCCCTGAGTCCGCCGCCTCGCACTGGGTGCAGCAGGAACTGCACTGGTGGCTGACCCATCGCTCGGCGGACCGGCTCGTCGTGGTGCTCACCGCCGGAGAGCTGGTGTGGTCGGGTTCGGCCGGTTTTGGCGCGCATGGCACTACGGCCTGGCCCGACCCGCCGCGGTTCCCGCTCGCGCGCGAGCCGCGGTGGATCGACGCACGCTGGTCGCGGGGGGAGGAGCGGATCAGCCGGCGTGACCCACGGCTGGTGGCCAACGTCGCCGACGTCGCCGCCCAGGTGCGCGGAGTGCCGAAGGACTCGCTCATCGGCGAGCACGTGCGGCTGCGCCGGCGGGCGCGGCGCGGGGTGCAGGCGGCGGTCGCGGTCCTCGTGGTGCTGCTGTTTGCGAGCGCCACGGCCACCTGGGTCGCGGTGGACCGCACGGCCGAGGCCCGCCGGCAGCTCGCCGTAGCGCAGGCTCGGCAGCTGGCGTCCCGCGCCGAGGCACTTGCCCCGACCGACCTGCAGTCGGCGCTCCTGCTGGCGGAGCGGGCGTACGCCCTCGACCCGGACGGCGAGACCCGGCGGGCGTTGTTCGCCGTTCTCACCGGGCAGCCAGCGCTGGTGGGTTTCTTCGAGGCCGGCGCGCAGGTGACCACCGTGGCCGGCACGGCCGACGGGGTCGTGGTCGCAGGCACCGAGGCCGGCACGGTCCAGGTGTGGCGCGCAGGCGCGACGTCACCGCACACGGCGTGGACGGCCGGGGGGCCAGTGACCGATGTCGCCGTGTCGGCCGACGGCACCGTAGTCGCCGCGGTCTCCGGGGTGGACGTCGGGTACGAACGCAGCGGGACGTGGACGGCCTGGCCGGACCCGGCCGTCGAGGCGTCGGTGGTGGCAGTCAGCGACGACGGCTCAACGATCGCAGTCGCGGGGCTCGACCCCGGCACGGGCGAGGCGGTCCTGCAGCTGCTGCGCCCCGGCACCGGTGAGCTGAGCCGAGGCGTGCTGCCCGGCCTCAGCACCCCGGCCAGGCTGGCCCTCGACGAGGCGGCGGGCGAGGTCGTCGTCAGCGACGAGATGATCGGTCGGTGGGATCGGGTCGGGGTCGAGGACACCGGGCTGCATGCGACCGGCGTGCTGGGACTGGGCGCGCACGGCATCACCACGGCACTGGCCCCCGACGGTTCGGGCATCACCATGACCTCCGGTGCGGGTGCGGTCCCGGTGGTCAGCACCCGGGTCTCGGACGACTACCCGACGCCCGACCTCTTCGGCGACAACCTGGGTGTCGACCCGACCGCGCTCGCGCTGGGGCCCGGCATGCGCACCCTCGCGGTCGCCGACTCCGGTCGCATCCACGTGTCCGAGGTCGGCGGGGCCGACGACCTGGGCAGTAGCACGACGACGTTGGCCGGGATCTCCGACGTGCCAGCCGGGGGGTTGGTGCTCACCTCGGCTCGAACGCTCTTGGCGGCCGGCGGTTCGACCGTGTCCCAGTGGGACCTCGATCGGGCTGGACCGCTGGCCCAACGCCGGACGGCCGAGCTGCCGATCGCATGCGAGGCCTGTCCGGGGCCGCTGCCGATCCTGTCCCCCGATGGTCGGTGGGCTGTGGTGTGGTCGCCGGAGATCTCCGACGGCCTCGTCGTCGACCTGGCCGGAGACGCGGAGATGCCGTTGCCGGTCGAGCCGGCCGAGACCGGTTTCGCGCCGGTGTTTGTCGACGACACGACCGTCGTGCTCTCCGGCCCCTCGGAGGGAAGCATCGAATTTCGTTCCGTCATCGACCCGTCCGTGCCGCAGCGGGTGGCGCGCATCCCGGGTGCGGGGCCGGTGCTGGCAGCCGCCACAGACGGGACCGGGGCGGCGGTGACGGTTCTCGACGCCGGCGGGGTGGCTTACGTCGTCGACGTCGCCACCGGGCAGGTGTCGGGCACCGGTGCGGCGCTGTTGGGGGCGCCGCAGGAGTGGACGGCGATGGCGGTGTCGGCGGACGGTGGCTGGGTCGCAGGCTGGTACCTGGACGGTACCGGCAGCACGATCGTGGTGGCCTCCACCGAGGGTGGGGAGCCGCTGCACCTGCCCGGGCACGGCCTCCGCTTCGCCGGGGACACCCTGCTCATGTTTCAGGACCTGGACTCGACGCTGGCATGGCCACTGGGTGGAGGGGCCGACGACGTGGCGGTCGTGCCCGGGCCGGATGCTGCGGTCGACCTGATGGGTGGCGGCGACCTGATGGTGGCTCCGATGAGCAGTGGTGATGTCGCGCTGTGGGACACCGGGGGCGTGTCCTTGGGAAGCCTTCCGGGGTTGCCGCCCACAGCCCGGGCGCGCGGCGTGTGGTCGAGCCCCGATGGTGCAGTCGTCGCGGTCGCCACCCCCGATGACACCTTCGAGGGTGGCGGTTGGGTGGACGTCTGGGAGACAAGCACCGTCGCCTGGGTGCGCACGGCCTGCAAGCTCGCGGGCCGAGAGCTCACCCGCGAGGAGATGGACACCGCGCTGGGCAACTCCTCGGACCAGGACCTGCGCTGCGGGCGCTGACGGGGGCCCACCAGGTGACCAGCTCCCGTTCCGTCGGCATATCTGCACGGTCATCAGGTTGACGGCAGAGTCACCCGGGCTGACCCGGACGGCCGACCTCCGGCCAGGCGCGGGGAGGGCCAACCGGACATCAGTGTCGAGACCGGGCAGGACCGCGCGGACCGTGGAGGTCGCGGGGTTGAGCACCCCCACGGTTTGGTTGGCGGTGGACACCAGCAGCCTCCCGCCGTCAGCCGAGGCACGTAGGTAGAGCCGGCCGCTGCCGAAGAGCTGGTCGTCCAGGGTATGGAGGCCCCGGCCGAAGGAGCGCAGCATCGCGTATCCGATTGGTTGCATCCCGTACGTAGGTGATGTCCGCCGGATCCATGCCATTTACCTGAATGCGTGTTGCGTCCAGCGCTATCCCATGCCTGCAGGGGCCTGGTCGCCGTCGGCGACCCCGTGCAGGGAGGACGACGGTGCCGTCCTTGACGACGAGGGCGGACACCACGGTCAGTGGGCCCGACGGGGACATCAGCCCAAGATCTCGAAGCCCGTCGGCGAAATCCTGAAACCTCGGTCGACCGGTACCTGCACACAGGAGACTGTGTCCACCGACTCGACGACGCAGCGGAAGAACGGGCTGTCGGCGCTCGGCGAGGTGATCACGGTGCCAACGGGGACGATGTCGGAGTTGTAGGCCGAGTCGGTGGCGCACATGAATCCGACGTCCCCGGGTCCGGTGACCAAGATTGAGCTCCCCCAGTCGCCGGTGCAGCTGGCGGGACGTGGGGGAGGGCTGAACATCGCGTTGACGACGTCGCATCGCGCCTCACCGAGATCGGTGTCGGCCGCCGCGTAGCAGCTCACGCTGCCATCCGGGGTGGTGAAGGTCCGGAAGAGCGCGTCTCCGCCGGGTTCACCCGCGGGTTCGTCGAGGATGGCGTCGGAGCAGAGCTCGTACCCGAGAGTGAACTCCCGGGAGCCAGCGACGAGCCAGTCCGAGGCCACGGAGGGGCCCGGGGGAGTGGTGTCTGACGTCGCCGGGAAGACGAATCCGAGCGTCAGGTCGGGGTCGTCACGGTCGGGCACCAGGGCGACCCACGAGTCGGAGATCCCGGCGTAGACGAACTCCAGACCTGCGGGACCGTAGGTGCCCCGGACGTCGGTCACGGTGGCCCCGCGGCCCAGGCCTTCGGCCGTGGTGGCCTCGGCCGGAGGGTAGACACCGTTGACGGTGCCGGTCCGGTTGTCGATTTGGTACCCCACGCTGTAGGGGGGTTGGTACGTCTCCGGCAGTCCGACGAGGGTGCACGGGTTACCGTCCTGGATCTCGGCCAAGGGGCCGGCTGCGGCTCGCGCGTCGGCTTCCGGGTCCCCGGCCACGACACCGGCGAACCCGCCGGGTACAACCCGAGGAGTGGTCCACGAGCGTAGTGCCTCGGCCGCTGCGTCCATCGCCTGGTCGTTGTGCAGCATGGCGCTGTGGCCGCATGGCGAGGTCAGGTAGCTGCCCAGGCGCAGCGCCGCCAGGTACTCGCCCTGCCGGTCGGCGGCGAGGTCGTCGAACACGACGCTGTCTCCGTACAGGAAGCCGATGCCCAGCACGACGGCGCGCAGAAGGCTCCCCGGTGTCGGTGGGCTGGCTGCGCGGAGAATCGCCGTTGTCGCGGACGTGTCCTGGGTGCAGCTGATGTTGCGGAAAGAGAGGTCCGTGCCCACCGGCGCGGTGCTGCCCGGCCGGCCCGAGCCGAGGTAGTCGCGAGCCGACTCCGGGCTGACGACGGCGTCCGAGCGGAGGTCGACGTCGTAAAGGTGCACACCCAGGACTGACCGGGACAGGACGGTCGTTCCGGTAATGCTGAGCAGCTTGGTGCCCGGGTCGAGGTAAGGAGGAGTCGCGCACGATGCCGGCAGAGCCTTCGTCGGACCGTGCTCAGCCAGGCACTTCGTCGCGTCCGATGTCCGGCCCGGTAGGCGGGCCCAGTTGAACCACTCGGTGAGGTTGGAGGCCCACTGCGCGGCGATCGACCCCCCGAACGGCGATCCGCGGTGCGGGGTGTCGATGGTGACCATGCCGGCGAGCACCTCGGCCGAGACCGGATGAGGCACGAAGTCGGCGCTCGACGCGAATCGCGTGGCCAGCCCGCCCATCGAGTGCGCCACCACGTAGACCCGCCCGTCACCCCCGGATGCTCGATGAGCTGCGGACACGGCGTGGAGGTAGTCCGCTAAGCATGCAGCGATCCGCGGTGAGACGACCCAGTCGTTGGCCGAGCGGCGGTAGTCGAAGTACCGGAAGTCGAAGGTCCCCGGCACGCGCTGCTCGATCTCCGACTCGACCTGGCCGAGGGAGTCCGAGTTGCTCTGAAGACCGTGTACCAGCACGAGCGGATGACCTGTCGACCGGAAGGTCCCCGGGTCGGTCGTGTACGGCGACGGATCGCGGCACCCCGCTGGAGCGGAGAGCGCGACGCCGGGAACGACGAGCAGGACAGTCATGGCGGTGATGACGACGAAGGCGAAGAACGTTGGCAGCCGAGCGGCGGGCGTCATGACTGGGGCTCCGTGCTGACGATCACCCAGTCGCCGTCGACTAGGGCGAGGTACACGGTCCACGTCGTCGTCCCGTCGCCGACGGTTGCGCTGACGCTGGCGGTGTCCTCGCTGGCGGGGGCGAAGGTGGCAGTGTCGATGGCCATGTCCAGGCCGGCCAGCGAACCGACGGCCGCGGGGTCAAGGGCCTGGTCGTCGGGCAGGGCCAGCACGTCACGAACGGCGGCCTCGTCCCCCGATGTCAGGCCGCCGGCCAGGTAGCCCGCGCGTTCTTCGGTGAGGGCGGGTGCATCGGCACCCGAACCGGTACTGACGGCGGGTGCATCGTCAGCGCTGTCCTCGCTGCGTCGGGTGAGCCAGAACGCGAGCGCGGCCAGCACCAACACCACGACGACCGCGGTCGCGAGGCACCGGCCATTCCAGGATCGGGCCTGTCGGACCGGTGTCACGCACTCTCCTCGCCCCCGTGCCCAGACCGGCTGACCGGTTGGACGCAGGCGGACTGTAGGGCATGGAACGGAATCGTGGGGCTGTGAGCGGGACCGCGGCTCACCCCCTTGGGTGCCCGCCTGATCGCAGACGGCGCTGACGGCACCGGCGACGTCGGGGACTGATGCACGTAGAGGTGACAAGCGAACCCTGATGGCAGCAGGCGGTGCCGTCCGTCGCCCGTGCTGATCGTGACCGTGGTGCAGACTCCGGCCGTGCCGACCATCCGAATCACCCAAGATCCCACCGCGGATGCACTGCTCAGCCGGGACCCGCTGGCGCTGCTACTTGGGACTCTGCTGGACCAGCACGTGTCAAGAGGATGACGTAGCTGGGGTCGCGGGTCGGTCTGCCTACGGCGTCCGGTAGACGCTGTGGTCGCCGACCCGGCGCCACAGGTCAATCAAACCTTGGTCGTCCTGGACGAACTCGAAGGTATATCGCGATTCGCATGCCGTAAGTATGGCGTTGTTGTTGACCACCGAAAATCTAGAGCGAGTCGTCTTCGCAGCAGGAAGCATCGGTAGAGCAGCCCGAATTTCAGCGCTGCGTCAGCTAGAATGGACGGTCATGTATAGCTCGTCAGAGTCGACGAACACCTCGATAACGAAATCTCCAGTCCTGATTCGAAGGCCAAAAACCTTTTGTTCATCGGTGACGAGCTCCTCTGTTCCGAGAACTTCAGTTTGAGTAGCTCGATTTAATAAGGGCTCGTCGGCGATCTCGAAAACTGCCCACTTTCCTGATTTCTCGACAAATGAGCAATTCTCGGCAGAGGGCGGCTCCGTGAACGGGTCAAGCCAGGGATGATCAACGCGTTTGAGAGATTCTCCGTCTGGACCAGCGTCGAAGTAGATAGCCGCTCCGTCCGCGAACGTCAGCTCCACCGGCCCGCCGTCATTAGCGACGGTTCCATCGCGGACGTAGCGCACAACTCGAACGGACAAAATGTTTTTGCCGGTGAGGTTCGAGTTGTGACTCATTGCGGTTTTGCTCCCTAAGACCAGTTGTTCGATGCGGCACTCAGTCAGATTGCGACGAAACCGCAATGACCTCTCGTGATACCGGATGGCATCCTTGGCGGTCGAACAATGACAGTCCCCGCCCGACGTCGAGGCTGGGATTGTTTGGTCGTATATCGATTGTGCTTTCGGTACAGCGGCGGACCCAGACTTGCGTGGCTAGCTGTGAGCACCTAATCGCCGGCGCACTGCTGGACCAGCACGTGTCAAAAGGAAGCAGCCGAACTACCGTCTGAAGCTGCCTAGCCCGGAGCGCATCGGCCCGGACGCCCGGTTAGCTTCGAGCCGTGCCTGCACTTCGTGAACCCCCCAGCACGGCCCGTTCGAGGGTCAGGGGTGCCGTGACCGTAGTAATCCTCGACTGCGGTGAGGAACGGAACATACTGTCGTCGAAGGATTTCCTCGCGTTAGTCAAAAGCGCCATTCCGGAGGTGTTGGCGCAGGTGCATACAGGGTTGGAACCTTTTCGAAGCCTTCCCAAAAAAACCACAGGTGATCACTGATTGGACACCGATACATAATGGTTGTCGCCTGATAGACATCTTCGGCGTCTATCAGCCCCTCGAAAGAATCGAAGTCCTGATCTGAAAGACATCGCCACTCATTGGGATTGGGAATAGTGCCACTAGTTGTGATTGGGTGGCCGCACACGCATACGAACTTGGCCATCGCTAGGGAAGTACGATGATGTCGGAGATCTGGCTCGTCACGCCCTGAACTCTTGGCAGAATGTTGCCTAGTTGTTCTGGGGTGATGGGTGACTTGCTGAGGTCAATCACGACGCCTCCGCCCCTAACCTGAGATCCCTTGCTGGCAACTTGGCTGACGATTCGACCGATATTGCCAGTAGTTGGTGTGTACACATCATAAGGTATGCCGTCGACGAGAAGGTCTGACATTCGGCCGGCGGTGGGGTCAGCCGCGCGCAATGTGACTGAACGTCCATCACCTGCCAATGATTCGGCTGCTCGGATCTCGCTTGACGAAAAGCCACTTCCTTCGTATACGACGGTGGAAGCCGCAGTTGCTGCTGCTCGTTCGCCGCTCGACGCGACGAGCCTCGCGGTGCCCTCGATGGCTGCAACGGTGCCGGCTTCGGCGGCATGGGCTTCGATGCCGACGACGCTGAGGTCGAGGATGAGGGAGACGCCTGCTTCCAGGCATTGACCCCAGGTGGGGTTCTGGTAGCAGTTGATACCGGCGTTGATGCCGAGTGCATCGCACAGGAGGCTCGCCCAGCCGCAGTGGTTGGCCGGTTCTGCGGAGGCGGTGGCTGCAGGCCGGGGCGTGTTTGCGCCGGTCGAATGGTGGGTCGAGTGACTGCTGGGGTGGCTGCTGGAGTGGTTGGGCCCTGAGCTGGCGATGACGGACTGGACGGTGGTGCGGGGCGTCGGGCTGGTGTGGCTGGTGGGGGTCGAGACGTGGACGTTGAGGGTGTCGAAACCGTAGGAGTGCTCGATGCAGGAGGCGTTTCCGTGGCAGCTGGGCGGGAGTGGCTCCAGGCCGGTGGGGTCGGGGTGGATGAGGGGGTTGTTCCAGCCGTAGGCGTAGCCGTTGTTCTGCTTCGGGTTGTCCGGGTCGAGCAGGGGGTCGACGGCGATGAAGCGTCCGAGGGCGGGGTCGTAGTCGCGGGATCCGAGGTGGGTCAGGTTGGTGAGGGTGGAGGCGGGCGCGTTGAGGTATCCGCGTGCGCTGGTCCAGGAAGGTTTGGTTCCCCGCGGTCGGCCGTAGGGGTCTTGGTATCGGCGGGTGATGGTTCCGTCGGTGGCTTTGACCTCGGTGGTCGCGGTGCCGATGGGGTCGGTGTCGAGGAAGTAGAGGGTGGAGCCGGTGACTCCGGCGACGGTGTTGCGCTCTCCTGATGCGACTCCGCCGAACACGTAGGTGCGGCTGGCGGTGACGGTGCTCGAGCCGGCGGCGACGCGGAGCTGCGTGTCACCGATGAAGGCTGTGGTGCCGGTGACCGGGTCGGACTGGACGAGCAGGTCGCCGTCGGCTGTGTAGATGTTGGTCTGCGTCTGGTTGTTCGCGGTTGTGAGGGTGGCGAGTTTGCCGCGGGCGTCCCAGGTCACGGTCTGTGCTGGGCGGGTGGTGCTGTTCCCGGCGGCGTCGGGGGCGCCGTAGGTGTCGGTCGTGGTGGTGCTGCCCGTGAGGTGGGTGACGCCGGACAGGGCGTGCGGGTGCGGCTGCCCGGCGGCGGGGTAGGCGTAGGTGTTGGTGGTGGTCGAGGTTGTCGTCCGGTCGATGGTCTGGGTTCGGTTCCCGGGGGACTGCTGCACGAGTAGGTGACAGAGCGGCGGTGTGCCGTTGGCAGTAGCCGGCGCGGTCGGAGGGCTGTGCTGGTGATGACCGTGGTGCAAACTCCGGCCGTGCCGACCATCCAAATCACCCAAGATCCGACCGCGGACGCGCTGCTCAGCCGTGACCCGCTGGCCCTGCTTGTTGGGACTCTGCTGGACCAGCATGTGTCAAGAAGATGAAGTAATTGAGCCTTGGCCCCGTTCGCTCTGTTCGGAGCGATTACTGCAGTCTCGATCGCCGCGGCTGTATACCCCTCCAGGGTGGAGCAGGTGCCAGGCAGCCGGCGGCCGCGGCCAACGCTTGAGGAATCGATACGGCACCGCGCCGGTAGGTTGAGTGGCGCAGCGGGGGCACCAAAGCACCTCGCCGGTCGTCGCACACTGCTTGTGCATTAACTGCCCCTAGTTGCACATGCGATATTCACAGGGCACGCTTGCGATGTGCAGCTGACGAAGCTCGAGACCACCATCCTCACGATGCTCCGGCGTTCAGTGGACCCGCTAAGCGGACGTCAGGTGGCGGACATCGCTGGCATTGCACCTAACACGGCCAACCGAGTACTGCGTTCTCTGCAGGAGCGTTCGTTGGTCGAGTCGGCGAAGTCGGGGCGAGCCGCCAGGTGGTCGTCGACGACCGATGCACACCAGATGCACGAAGCGTCGGAGTCGATGCAGCAACGGGTGGCACTGATCGTGACCGCCGTCGAGCTGGAGCGCACTGAGGTTCTCAACAAGCTTCTGAACACCGAACCGGTTCGGATGGGTGGCATCCGCATGGTTCGGGGGGAGATCCCCGGAGGCTCGATCAACTGGACGATTTACTTGGTCCGCGCGGGGATGGGCAACGCGACCGCGGCGGCTCTTGTGGGCCTCGCAGCTGGGGAGCTCAAGGCCGATCTCGTCGCGTTCGTCGGAACGGCGGCGGGCTTGAAGCCGGCAGACACCCGCCACCTCGACGTCGTCGTCGCCAGTCGTATCCACAATCCCTACGCCGGCAAGCAGGTGGCCGGCGACGAGGCTTCGACGCTGCTGGGAAGAGCTGCCTCCTACCTCGTGTCGGCACCGCTCCAGTCGATGGTGAACGCGTGCATCGCCGACAGTGGGTGGAATCCGTCGCCGCGCAGCCAGTACTTCAGCAGCGGACATCCCCACGCATTCGTGGCACCCGTCGTAGCGGTGGAAGCCGTCCAGGCTGACCCCGACGGTCCGGTGATAAAGACAATCCGACAGCACTTCCAGGACGCTGCTGCTCTGGACATGGAGTCCCTGGGGCTCGCAGCTGGCTCGGATATCCACGGTCTTCCCTTCTTGTCATTCCGCGGCCTGTCGGACTTCGTCGGCGACAAGTCCGCGCCCGGTAACGATGACCTGCAACCACAGGCGGCCGGCAACGCCGCAGGGTTGCTGCGCGACGTCCTCTGCTTCGCCCACCCCGACGACTTCGGGAGAGGTGCAGCTCGCGCCGGGCATGCCGCAGCACCCACGGGCGATCCGCCCGATGATGTGCCCGGTGCCCTGCCAGGCGGGGTCCAAATTTGGATGGATCGCCTCAACCGCAAATCGAGAGATCGGGCCGCAGCCGCGCGAATGGCGCTGGCCGACATGCGGCGCTCGGGTACCACTGCAGCAACATGGCTGAATAGGGCGTTACATCGTCCCCCGGTTTGGCTGCGGGAGGACGACTCCGGCGATGGGTGGGCCTTGGTCGCGTCCTTGGGATCCCTGGCCGGGTCGAAAGTCGCAGCGCGCGGGTTCGAGCGCGCTGCCGACGTAGCGGGGGTCGGGGGGGACGACGGCGCCCGGGCAGTTCTCCTTCTCCTTGCTCGTCTCGAAGAGATCGAGTCCGGTGCCGAGGACGGAGGATTGGCCGACACCCCCTCGGGACAGGCCGAGTGGCTGAACGCAGCCGTCGAGTTCTTCCGGTCAGTTGTCCGTCGAGACCTCCCCGACTCCAAGGCCCGTGCTGAAGCGGTGCTTGGCGCTCTGGGGCTCGCCGATCCCGCCGGGGTGCTCGGGCGACCTCCGGATGATGTCTGTGTTGCCGATCTGGAAGACGAGCTCAGAGATGTCGTTGCCGCGATGGTGTTGCGACAACTGGCAGCCATGATGCTGGCCCCGGGTGCAGCTGATCAGCTGGGCGTTCAGTCCGGCCTTGCCACTCGCACCCTCCGCGGGAACCCGGTCACCCGCGACCTGGCTGATGACGGACTGTGCTTGGCCAAATGGGCAGCGTCCCTGCGGCCCGACTCCGAGGGGTCGACGCTGACGCTCGTCCAGGCGACTCTGGGTGTCCTGGTTTCCATGTCTGGCCGCGCATCCTCCGACGTCGACGACGAGGTGTCCCGGCGGGCGATGGTGGTGGAGTCCGAAGCCCTGCGCGTGCGCGACGTGCTCCGCACATGGAACGGCGAATCCGGGAGTCCGCTGGCCGCTGCCGCCCGGGCACGCTCCATCCAGGGAGACTTCACGGGCGCTCTGCGTCTCCTCCGCCCGGCTCCGGACGGCCTCGCGTCGACCGAAGAGGCTCGGCATCCCGAGGTGGTCCGATTGGGCGCCTACCTCGCGCGGGTCACGGGGGACGACGACCTCGCGCTCAGCTTGGCGTTGAAGAACCCCGATCGGGTCGAGGGCCAGCTGATGAGGGCGGCCGTGCTCAGCAATCGACCGCAGATGGCAAGCGAAGCCAAGGAAGCCCTGTTCAAAGCGCTCGAGTTGTCCGACGGTCACCACAGCGATTTTCAGGCCCTCATGGCACTATCGCGGCGCTTTGGTTCTCTGGACGAGACCGAGCGGAGCGCGCTCACGGAGCGGGTGCAGAAGTTCGCACTGGTGGACCCCGACCTCGCCGACGTGATGCGAGCCCGAATCGCGCTGGCGCAGGGCGACCCGACAAGTGCGTTGCGCCTCGTACGAGGCCTGGAGCGGAACGAGCTGGTCCTCGACGCCCATGCGGACGCCCTAGTCGCCAGTGGCCGAGCAGAGGAAGCTGCGCGTCTGGTTTTCGACGAGGGCATCGCGCGAGGAGACGTCCCCCTCGCAACGGAAGGCCTTCAGATCGCGATCGACAACGGGCTTTGGGAGTCGGCGCGCGACATGTCGCTCACCCTCCTCGGTCACCATGCCGGCAGATCGGTCCGGCTGAAGGCCCTGCGCTCCTTGCAACTGGTGGCGCGTGCGACGAATCAGTGGCGGGATGTGGTGGCACGGACCGAGCAGATCATGGAGGAGCTGGTCGAGACGGGACTACCCGTGCCCGAGTCCGATCACTGGCATCTCGTGGAGGCCCACTACTTCTTGGAGAAGTACTCCAAGGCGCTAGCTGTGGTCGCGGCTGCATCCGCCATCAGTTTTCAGGAGCGCAATAAGGCGCTGCTGTTCCTGTCTGTGCTCAGGCGGGCCATGGATGAGCAGCGCACTGCCGACCCTCACCGGAGCGGAGACGTGACCGCTGATCTCGGTGAACCCCGCGTGTACGCGTTGTTCATGCGGGCTGCCGCTGAATGGGCAGAGGACGAAAAAATTTCGGCCCTAGCCATGTCGACTGTGCTGATGGCACCTGGTTCGAGCTTGTCCGAGGTGCAGATCGCAGATTTTCGCGAGTACGCCGAGGCGTACTTCGCGGTGCATGGCGATAAAGCCTCCATCCGGCAAATCTCGGTGGAGGACGACGATCTTGGTCCACTGATCGACTTCCTTCGGAGGGACGAGTCGCGACAGGAGGCACTCGAAGAACTCACCGGAGAAGTGCGTTCTGGCCTGTACCCACTGGCCGTACTCACGGCGGCCGCCGGGCGTACGTGCACCGAGAGCCTCATCCGCCGCGACCTGGGGTTCGTCCTGGCTGCGGACGGAAACGACCGACTCGGCGAGAGCGCTGCACGGATGGGTCTCGGAGGCAGGGTCGTCATCGACACCACGGCGCTCGTCGTCGCTCCGTGGGGAGGGACGCCGTTGCGGAAGCTGGCCGCGCACTTCGAGTCGGTCCTGGTCCCAGCACCGCTGAGGCAGGACGTCGTCGACGCCCGGAGCAGTCTGGCCATGAGGTCCACCGCGACGCTCGGGTGGGATGCCACCTCGAAGCGGCCGGTGTTCTCCGAGACGCCCGTCGAGCAGGCGGGGGCGTACGCGGATGCGGTCGACCAGGTGTGGGCCGATGTCGCTGACATGCAGGTCGTGCCGGTGCCCGACGCCACGCGTCGCGATGCCTGGCTCAGTGCGGTGACCGTGGCCCAGGAGTTTGGCATGCCCGTGTGGGCCGATGACGTCGCCCTCCGGCGGTTCGCCCGTGCGGTCGATGTACCCGCGTTCGGAACACTCGACCTCATCAGCGTTGTCGGCGACGAAGCGGACGTGGACGCAGCCATTGCTGCGTTCCGCGAGAACCGGGTGGTCGACCTGCCCATCCAGGAGCCATGGTCGATGCTGGCAGGTCGCGCGGATTGGGATGCGAGCAGCGCACCGGCGTTGGCCATCTCGCGACCGTCGGCATGGGCCGACTTGCCCGCGGCCTTCCGCGAGTTTCAGACGCTCATCCGGCTCAGGCCAGACGACCTCGACCCGGAGCAAACTGTCGGCTGGGCGTACGCGGCGGCCAACGGACTGGCCCTCGCCACCGTGCCCTCGGCCCGACCACAGGTGGTGGCTGCACTCCTGACCTGGGTGATCATCCATGCAGACCCCTTCTTTTCCGTCGCGGCGCGCGACCCGGAGTCGGTGGTTGTCGACGATCTACCCGAGGAGGCGGGAAAGGTAGCTGGGCTCGTCCTCGCTGCGGCCGAGGCGGTTGGCAACCGGCACTTCCCGGGCGCCGACGCGCTCGAGACCATGGTCGACGTCCTCTGCCGAGGTCTGTTGGAAGCCATCGGACCGGGGGCGACAAGTCGGGTGATCGCGTCCTTGGTGGCACGTCTCGACGAGTCGATCCGCGATCGGGTGTTCGCCGCCTATCTTCAGTCTGCAGGGCGGTAGGCGTCAGGATCCCCGACTGGCTCCTGACCCGACTTCTGATGTCGGCGGAGGATGTCTCCATCAACGGGTGGGCCTGTCGGCGGGTCCTCCGGGCGCTAGCCGAAGATGCGAGCTGACCACGGTGGCCGGCAGCGGAAGGGCAGTTCCCAGGGCCTGAAGGCGGTTCCATCGAACACTCCGAACCGTTCGAAGTGTGGAGGTGAAGGGGAGGTTTGAGCCGTGTCGATGACCATTCCGGGTCCCTGGTCGGGTGTGTCCGTGGCCGTGCCAAAGTCCCCACGGGTGGCCATCGAGAAGTCCCCGCTGATGGCCAGGTAGGTCCCCGTCCCTCGCTCGTCGTGTCGATCGTGAGCTGAGGCCCTGGGCGGTGACGGTGGCGG
>NZ_JAMXRZ010000209.1 GCF_024124375.1 Klenkia sp. PcliD-1-E | reverse complement strand
GGTATTCTCTACCTGACCACCTGAGTTGGTTTGGGGTACGGGCCGCTCGGAACTCGCTAGAGGCTTTTCTCGGCAGCATAGGATCATCCCATTCGCCTCATTCGGCTATGCGTCAGGCCTCACCCACGTGTCCGACGGATTTGCCTATCGGACGGGCCACACCCTTGCACCGGTACTACCACTCACCGGTAGGACTACCTTCCTGCGTCACCCCATCGCTTGCCTACTACCAGTCCGGGTCCCACGCTCCCCAGAACTCGTCCCCGAAGGGATCTCGCCTGGTTCGGATGGTTAGCATCGCTGGGTCCAGCATGGGCGTTCCTTCGCGGGTACGGGAATATCAACCCGTTGTCCATCGACTACGCCTGTCGGCCTCGCCTTAGGTCCCGACTCACCCTGGGCGGATTAGCCTGGCCCAGGAACCCTTGGTCATCCGGCGGGGGAGTTTCTCACTCCCCTTTCGCTACTCATGCCTGCATTCTCACTCGTGTGGCGTCCACGGCTGGATCACTCCGCCGCTTCCACCGCCACACGACGCTCCCCTACCCACCCCCACACCTGGCCACCAACCACGAAGGAAGATGGCGGGCTTATGTGGGAGTGCCATAGCTTCGGCGGTGTGCTTGAGCCCCGCTACATTGTCGGCGCGGAACCACTTGACCAGTGAGCTATTACGCACTCTTTCAAGGGTGGCTGCTTCTAAGCCAACCTCCTGGTTGTCACTGCGATCCCACATCCTTTTCCACTTAGCACACGCTTAGGGGCCTTAGCTGATGATCTGGGCTGTTTCCCTCTCGACTACGAACCTTATCGCCCGCAGTCTCACTGCCACGCTCTCACTTACCGGCATTCGGAGTTTGGTTGATTTCAGTAACCTTGTGGGGCCCCTAGACCATCCAGTGCTCTACCTCCGGCAAGAAACACGCGACGCTGCACCTAAATGCATTTCGGGGAGAACCAGCTATCACCGAGTTTGATTGGCCTTTCACCCCTACCCACAGCTCATCCCCTCCGTTTTCAACCGAAGTGGGTTCGGTCCTCCACGCGGTCTTACCCGCGCTTCAACCTGGCCATGGGTAGATCACTCGGCTTCGGGTCTAGAGCACGCGACTAGATCGCCCTGTTCGGACTCGCTTTCGCTACGGCTACCCCACACGGGTTAACCTCGCCACGTACCGCTAACTCGCAGGCTCATTCTTCAAAAGGCACGCAATCACCCCTGCCCCGAAGGACACAAGGCTCTCACGGCTTGTAGGCACACGGTTTCAGGTACTATTTCACTCCCCTCCCGGGGTACTTTTCACCTTTCCCTCACGGTACTTGTCCGCTATCGGTCACCAGGGAGTATTTAGGCTTAGCGGGTGGTCCCGCCAGATTCACACCGAATTCCACGAGCTCGGTGCTACTTGGGAACACAATCACGGGAGAGTGCGCGTTTTCGTGTACGGGGCTCTCACCCTCTACGGCGACCCCTTCCAGAGGCCTTCCACTAACACCACACTTTTCTGACTCCCGCCCTCTGCGGCAGCAGAGAGAAGATCGGTCCCACGACCCCCCACCGACAACACCTGCCGGCTATCACATCGATGAGGTTTAGCCTCATCCGCTTTCGCTCGCCACTACTCACGGAATCACTGTTGTTTTCTCTTCCTGTGGGTACTGAGATGTTTCACTTCCCCACGTTCCCTCCACACGCCCTATACATTCAGGCGCGGGTCACACCACATGACTGGTGCGGGGTTCCCCCATTCGGAAATCCTCGGATCAACGCTCGGTTGACAGCTCCCCGAGGCTTATCGCAGCCTCCTACGTCCTTCATCGGCTCCTGGTGCCAAGGCATCCACCGTGCGCCCTTAACAACTTGACCCACCACAACACACCCCACCAACCACCAACCCCAAGCCCGAAGACCTGACGCCCATGACGGCGGGACATCTGCGATGCGCCCTACAAGATGCTCGCGTCCACTGTGCAGTTCTCAAAGAACGAACGACCACCCACCCACACCCACCACCAACACCCACAACGCCTCCGCGTCACGAGCTGGTATGGCGAGCAAGCAGGCCCCGCACGCAAGACAGCCAACCCCACCCCGGCAACCCAGGGAGGGTCCGCTCTCTCAGGACCCAACAGCGTGCCTACGAAGCCCGTCCACCACCATCCGCGTTCCCACCCACCCCAGCGAAGGGGTATCGGGCTGTACTAGCGGCCAGCAGCAGCCGGCGCATCGAACTGGTCAGTGTTCCACCCTCGAGCTCCACCCCACACACATCGCGCAGACCCCGGAACTGGGGCCACGTCTCGGCATGGGCGTGGCTCTGGACCACCCAGCCATGCTGGGCGGCCAGTGCTCCTTAGAAAGGAGGTGATCCAGCCGCACCTTCCGGTACGGCTACCTTGTTACGACTTCGTCCCAATCGCCGATCCCGCCTTCGACGGCTCCCTCCACAAGGGTTGGGCCACCGGCTTCGGGCGTTACCGACTTTCGTGACGTGACGGGCGGTGTGTACAAGGCCCGGGAACGTATTCACCGCAGCGTTGCTGATCTGCGATTACTAGCGACTCCAACTTCATGGGGTCGAGTTGCAGACCCCAATCCGAACTGAGACCGGCTTTTTGGGATTCGCTCCGCCTCACGGCATCGCAGCCCTTTGTACCGGCCATTGTAGCATGTTTGCAGCCCTAGACATAAGGGGCATGATGATTTGACGTCATCCCCACCTTCCTCCGAGTTGACCCCGGCAGTCTCCCATGAGTCCCCGGCATAACCCGCTGGCAACATGGGACGAGGGTTGCGCTCGTTGCGGGACTTAACCCAACATCTCACGACACGAGCTGACGACAACCATGCACCACCTGTGTGCGACCCTTACGGACCCACCATCTCTGGAGGATTTCCGCACATGTCAAGCCTAGGTAAGGTTCTTCGCGTTGCATCGAATTAAGCAACATGCTCCGCCGCTTGTGCGGGCCCCCGTCAATTCCTTTGAGTTTTAGCCTTGCGGCCGTACTCCCCAGGCGGGGCGCTTAATGCGTTAGCTGCGGCACGGAGACCGTGGAATGGCCCCCACACCTAGCGCCCAACGTTTACGGCGTGGACTACCAGGGTATCTAATCCTGTTCGCTCCCCACGCTTTCGCTCCTCAGCGTCAGTTGTTGCCCAGAGACCCGCCTTCGCCACCGGTGTTCCTCCTGATATCTGCGCATTTCACCGCTACACCAGGAATTCCAGTCTCCCCTGCAACACTCAAGTCTGCCCGTATCGACTGCAGACCCGGAGTTGAGCTCCGGGCTTTCACAGCCGACGCGACAAACCGCCTACGAGCTCTTTACGCCCAATAATTCCGGACAACGCTTGCACCCTACGTATTACCGCGGCTGCTGGCACGTAGTTGGCCGGTGCTTCTTCTGCAGGTACCGTCAC
>NZ_JAMXRZ010000208.1 GCF_024124375.1 Klenkia sp. PcliD-1-E | reverse complement strand
CGGTGGTCGCCGTCCTCGCGGTGGTCGCGGCCACCCTGCCGGGTCCGGTCCGCGGGTCGGACCCGACCTCGGCGAGCAGCGGCGGCGGCCCGGCGCTCGGCCCGGCCCGCGGGTCGCTGGCCGGGGACACCGGGTTCGTGGCCGCGCTGCGCGACCGGATGGACCCCTCCGCCGACCCGCCGCGGGTGGTGTACGCCGGCGACGCCGTCGGCCACCGCTGGGCGCTGCTGGTGCAGTCGGTCGACGACCGCCTGCGGGCGACGTGGTTCACCGGTCCGGCCAGCACGCCGGCCGCCGCGCTGGACCTGGCCCTGGTCACCGAGACCGGCACGCGGGACCCGGTGTGGTCGGCGACCGTGGAGGACGACCGCGGGGCCGCCCTCCTGCTGGTCACCGCGCCGGGCGACGAGGTCAAGGTCTCCTCGGGGGTCGACGTGGCCGCCGACGGCCGTGCCTCCCGCACCTTCCTCCCGGTGGGCACCGCGGACGGCGTCTCCGCCGTGCGGCTGGACCGGGGCGGCGGGGGCGGCGTGGTGGCCCGGGTCAGCCGGGACGGGCTGCCGGTCCGTACCGGCCCGGCGTCCACCCTGCTCGGCTCGGCGGCACCGCAGGCACCGTCGGCGTCGGCACGGTCGGGCACCGCGCCCGTGGACCCGACGGCCTACGCCGTGGCCGTCCAGGAGGTCGCGCGCCCCACCGGCCGGCGGCCGGCCTCGCTGCCCGTCACCGTGCTGGGGTCGGGCACCTTCCCGGCTCCCGGCGGCGCCACGGCGCGGGCGGTGACCGTCGCGGTGGAGCTGCCCGGCGGCGCGGTCGTCACGAGCACCGCGTCGGCGACCCCGGACGGCAGCGGCACCCCGTGCGGCACCGCGACGCACCCGGCCGGCACCGACCTGGCCGCCCTGACGGTGGTCGCGCGCTGCGCCTCCTACGCCGGGGACTCCTCCACCTTCGGCGCCACGCTGGTGGTCGTGGCCCCGCCCGGCCTCGAGGTCGACCTCGACACCGACGCCGGCGGAGCGCTCACCGTCCCGGCGCTGGATGCCGGGTGGGGCTTCCAGGTCGACGGCGCCGACGGCCTCCGCGTGTTCCGCGCCGGTGCGGAGTCGGGGGACGTCGCACGGGCCGGCGACGGGCCGCTGGAGGACTTCTGACAACACGCGGGAGGAAGTTGCCAACACCGGAACCGGGTCGTATCAGGTCGCGCTCTGGCTGCGCACGCTCCGGTGGCCCTAGGTTCGGTTGCACCCCGCCCAGTTCCCCGGAAGGTTGACATGACCGCAGCGCTCTCCCCCGCCGACGGCCACGACCACCCGCCCGCGCTGCACCTGGTGCCTGCGCGGCGGACCCTGACCCTGCTCGAGGCCACGCGGCTGTGCCCGGTCTCGACGAAGGTGCTGTGGGTCGAGTACCTCACCCTCGGCGGCGGGGAGTCGCTCGAGCAGTTCACCGCCCACCTCGCCGACCCCGCGCAGGGCGACCCGACCGAGCACGGGCTGGTCGTGCAGGCCGTGGCCGAGGTGCTGGCCGACGAGGGCGTCGACGTCGACGTCGCCTGATCAGCCCGGACGGCGGTGCTGCGCGGCGAACCGCCCCGGCGGGGTGCCGACCACCGCCGTCCAGTCGCGGGTGAAGTGCGCCTGGTCGGCGTAGCCGAGCACGGCGGCGGTCCCGGCCAGCGAGCCCTCGCCGGCGCGCAACCGCTCGGCGGCCTCGTGCAGTCGCCGGCGCTGCACCAGCCACTTCGGGGTGAGCCCCAGCCGGCGCCGCAGCAGCCGCTGCACCGACCGCTCCGACAGCCCGGTCGCCTCGCACAGCTGGGCCACCCGCACCAGGTCGGGGCTCGACTCGACCAGCTCGACCACCCGGTCGACCAGCTCGCCCTCGGCGTCCACCGGCAGGGACGGGCGGAGCAGGTCGGCGACGGCACCCGTCGCCGACCGGTGCGCCGCCGGGTCCCGCGGGTCGGGCCCCATCGCCGTACGCACCCGGTCGGTGAGCTCCCGGCCGGGGTCGCCGAGCAGGTCCCCGAGGTCGACGTGCCGGTCGGTGAGCGTCGACATGTCGACACCGGACACCAGTGACCCGGCCGCCGGGGTGAGCATGGCCCCGACCGCCCACCCGTCGCCGGCCAGCACCGTCTCCGACAGGCCGGTGACCACGCCGTAGAAGCGGGCGTACGCCGGGCTGACGACGACCAGGCCGACGGGGTACTGCAGCACCCGCTGCACCGACTCCTGGCCCGGCGGCACCGACCAGACGGGGATCCAGAACCGCTGCACCAGCGGGGCCAGGTCGGCCGGGGGTGCGTAGCGGAACATGGTGTGCGAGCGGTCGTCGGGCGCCCGCAGGTGTGCCCGCTCCACCGCGTCGGTCGTGTCGGGTTCCATCAAGACCCAGCCTGCCGCACCGCGCCAGGCTCGCGGCATGGACCAGACCGCAGCCCTGCACCGTTCCACCGCCGCAGCCATGACCGCCGTCCTCGACGCCGTCCCCGCCGACCGGTGGGACCGGGCCTCCCCCTGCGCGGGCTGGACCGCCCGCGACGTCGTCGCGCACGTCGTGGACACCCAGCGCGAGCTGCTCACCACCCACGGCGGGGACGTCGGCCCCCGCCCCGACCTCGAGGACCCGGCCGTGGCCTACCGCGCGCACCGCGACGTCGTCCAGGGCCTGCTCACCGACGAGCTGGTCGGCACGGCCTACGACGGCTTCTTCGGCCCCACGACGGTCGGCGCGACGCTGGAGCAGTTCTACGTGTGGGACCTGGTGGTGCACCGCTGGGACGTCGCCCGCGCGACCGGCGGCGACGAGAGCCTCACCGGCGCCGAACTGGACCGCGTCGAGGCCGGCGCCGACTCCTTCGGCGAGTCGCTGCACATGGACGGCATCTGCGGCCCGGCGCTGCCGGTCGGCGCGGACGCCGACCGGCAGACGGCCCTGCTGGCCCGGCTGGGCCGCCGGGCCTAGCTGGCAGCGCCCAGCGCGTCGGCCACCCGGTGGTGGGTGGCCGCCTCGTCGGGGCGGTGCTGACGCTCCAGGGTGCGGGCCAGCGCGCGGCGGGCCCAGCCGTCGGCCGGCGCCAGCTCGACCAGCTGGCCGAACGCCTCCTCGGCGCGGGCGAGCTGCGCGGACTCGAAGCAGGCCCGGCCGAGCAGCTCCAGCACCGCGATGTCCTGCGGGTAGGCCGCCACGACCGGGGCCAGGATCGCCACGGCCTCGGTCGGCTGACCGCTGGTCAGGAACAGCTCGGCGCGGAGGAACTCGGAGTGCAGGTCGATGGTGGTCATCGTGGCCTCCTCTCAGGCGGACGGGGGAACGCACGGGCACCTCTCATGCTTCCCGGCCCCCGGGGTGCAGGATCCTCCTCGTGACAGCCACCGTCGAGACGGCGCAGGCCGCCCGCCGCGCGGTGCCGGTGCTGGTCGGCAGCCAGGTGCTCGGCGGCGTCGGCGTGGCCAGCGGGATCGCGGTCGGCGGCCTGCTCGCCGAGCAGGTCTCGGGGTCGGCTGCGCTGTCCGGGCTGGCGCAGACCGCCACGGTGCTCGGCGCGGCCGGGCTCGCGGTGCCGCTGGCCCGGCTCGCCGCCGCGCG
>NZ_JAMXRZ010000207.1 GCF_024124375.1 Klenkia sp. PcliD-1-E | reverse complement strand
TCTCCGGGCTGGGCCCGGCACCGCCGGCCGCCGGCGACGTCCTCGCCGTGGGGACGGCGGCCGGGCCGTGGCCGGGCGTGGACGTGGCACCGGTCGCCGGGCCGCAGCCGGAGCCGGCGGTGGCGCTGCGTCCCGGACCGCGGGCCGACTGGTTCGGCCCCGACGCGCACCGGTCGCTCACCGGCACGGCGTGGCAGGTGACCGGGGAGAGCAACCGGGTGGGCCTGCGATTGGCAGGCCCGGAGCTGGTCCGGGTGCGCCGCGGCGAGCTGGCCAGCGAGGGCCTGGTCCGCGGTGCGCTGCAGGTGCCGCCGTCCGGGCAGCCGGTGCTGTTCCTCGCCGACCACCCGGTCACCGGCGGCTACCCGGTGATCGGCTACGTGGCCGACGCCGACGTCGACCGCTGCGCCCAGCTCGCCCCCGGGGACTCGGTCCGCTTCCGGGGTTGACCCGCGGCGCGGGCACCGATCCGGGCCGGGAGGTGCGAGGCTGGGCCCGTGGCCGACCGGGAGAAGAAGGACCAGGGGTCGCTGCTCAAGGAGCTGCCGGTCCTGCTGCTGGTCGCCGTCGTCCTGGCGGTGCTGGTCAAGACCTTCCTGGTGCAGCCCTTCTACATCCCGTCGGCGTCGATGGAGCAGACCTTGCACGGGTGCCCCGGCTGCACCGCCGACCGGATCCTGGTCACCAAGCCGCCCTACTGGTTCTCCGACCCGCAGCCCGGCGACGTCGTGGTGTTCGAGGGCCCCGACACCTGGCCCTCGGAGCCGCAGGCCGCCGAGCCGACGAACTGGTTCACCCGCGCCGCGCTGTTCGTGGGCCGTGCGGTCGGCGTCGCCCCGCCCAGCGACCGGGACTTCGTCAAGCGGGTCATCGCGGTCGGCGGGCAGACCGTGCAGTGCTGCGACGACCAGGGCCGGGTGCTCGTCGACGGCCGGCCCCTCGACGAGCCCTACCTGTACCAGGACGACCAGCGGTCCTTCGGTCCCGTGACGCTCGCCCCGGGGCAGCTGTGGGTGATGGGCGACCACCGCGGGGACTCCGCGGACTCCCGGGACCACGGCCCGATCTCCGTCGACGACGTGATCGGGAAGGCGTCGCTGATCGTGTGGCCGCTGAGCCGGTTCGGCTGGATCGCCAGCCCGGACATCCAGGCCACCGCCGACGGCCCCGCCGACCCCGGCGCCGCCGTCCTGCTGGCCACCGCGCTCGCCGTCCCGCTCCGCCGGCGCCGGTGAGGCACCGGCCTCGCCGGTGCCCCACCGCGTGCCTCAGACCGCCGGCGGGACGGCGGAGGCGGTGACCAGGTCGGCCCGCTCCCACACCCGGTGCTGGCCCATGGCCGCGACCAGGTCCGCCACCACGTCGCCGGCCGAGGCGCCGGTGAACACACCGGGCCCGGAGACGCCGGCCGCGTCGAGCACGGCGACGCCCGAGCCCCAGGCGGCGAACGGCTTGAGCTGGCGCAGCGCCTCCTGCAGCAGGATCGTGGCCTTGACGTCGCCGTCGTCCGGTGCGCCGTCGGCCACGACCACCGCGTCGAACTCGATCGACCGGGCGGTCAGGTTCGTCCGCTCGACGACCTGCTGGTGCTCGCCCGACCCCAGCACGCCGCCGCGGGGGGCCAGCACCTTCAGTTGCGCACCCTCGGCGTCCAGCGCCTCGCGCAGCGCGGCGATGCCGGCCAGGTCGGCGTCGGGCCCGGCGACGACGGCGACCTGTCGGCCGTCGAGGGGGAACGTCTCGCCGGTGACCTGCGCCAGCGCGGGCGAGGCCGGCAGGTGCTCGGCGGGCTCCCCCGACGGCGCCGGCAGGCCGAGGCCGTCGGCGACCAGGGTGGCCAGCTCGGTGTCGATGTTCGCCAGCACCCCGAGCACCCGCTCCTTGATCGCCTGCTCGTACACCTTGCCGAGCTCGAAGGTGTAGGCCTCGACCGTGTGCGTCTTCTCCACGTCCGACAGCGACGCCCAGAACATGGCCGGCTGGCTGAAGTGGTCCTCGAAGGACGCCGCCACCTTGCGCACCACCTCGCCCTCGACCTTCCGCGGGACGACGACGTAGCCGCCCTCGTCCCAGTCCGCGGGCTGCGGTGATCCGCCGTCGACGGTGTTGGGGGAGTAGGGCGCCTCACCGGTCGGCACGCCCTGCTGCATGAAGCCGTCGCGCTGGTCGTCGTTGACCGGCGCGTGCGGTCGGTTGATCGGCAGCTGCGTCCAGTTGGGGCCGCCGAGGCGGGTCAGCTGGGTGTCCTGGTAGGAGAAGTTGCGGCCCTGCAGCAGCGGGTCGTTCGTGAACTCGATGCCGGGCACCACGTGGCCGGTGTTGAAGGCGACCTGCTCGGTCTCGCTGAAGTAGTTGGTCGGGTTGGCGTTCAGCACGAGCGTGCCGATCGGCTGCACCGGCACCATCTCCTCCGGCACGATCTTGGTGGGATCGAGCAGGTCGATGCCCTCGTACATCTGGTCGTTGGTGTCGGGGAACACCTGCACGCCCAGCTCCCACTCCGGGAACGCGCCGGCCTCGATGGCGTCGGCGAGGTCACGGCGGTGGAAGTCGGGGTCGGTGCCCATCGCCAGCTGCGCCTCCTCCCAGGTCAGGGAGTGCACGCCGAGCTTCGGGGTCCACTTGAACTGCACCAGCACGGTCTCGCGGGCCTGGTTGACCATCCGGAAGGAGTGGACGCCGAAGCCCTCCATCATCCGGTAGCTGCGAGGGATGCCCCGGTCGCTCATGTTCCACAGCACGTGGTGGGTGGCCTCGGTGTGCAGGGAGACGAAGTCCCAGAACGAGTCGTGCGCCGACTGCGCCTGCGGGATCTCCCGGGTCGGGCTGGGCTTCGCTGCGTGGATCAGGTCGGGGAACTTGATGGCCTCCTGGACGAAGAAGACCGGCATGTTGTTGCCGACCAGGTCCCAGGTGCCCTCCTTCGTGTAGAACTTCGTCGCGAAACCGCGGGTGTCGCGGGCCGTGTCGGCCGAGCCCCGCGAGCCCAGCACGGTGGAGAACCGCACGAAGACCGGCGTCTGCAGGCCCTCCTCCGCCAGCACCGGCGCGCGGGTGATGCTGGCCGCCGACCCGTTGGCGGTGAACACGCCGTGCGCCCCGGCGCCGCGGGCGTGCACCGCGCGCTCGGGGATGCGCTCGTGGTCGAAGTGGCTGACCTTCTCGCGGAGGTGGAAGTCCTCCAGCAGGGTCGGGCCGCGACGGCCGGCCTTGAGCGCGTGGTCGGTGTCGGGGATGCGGACCCCGTTGGGCGAGGTGATGACGTCGCCGCCCTGGGCGCGCGGGTCGCGGTCGCCGTCGGCGGCGGTGAACGGGACGCCGGTGGGGCTCACCTGGGCGGGTGCGGACTGGTCGGGCTTGCGTGCCGGAGGCATGGCTCTCCTGGGGTCGGGGGCGGGCAGTGGGTGCCGGCGCCGTTCCCTGGACGCGTGACGTCAGGAGCCATGCCCCCGGTCGGCAGGGGCCGAAACGGTTCCGTCGGCGCGGACCCGGGCGCCGAGCGCCTCGGCGAGGCCGGTCTCGCCGCGGGCCCGGGCCGCGAGCAGGCCCCACCCCACGTCGGCGCTCCACCGCGCCCGGTCCAGCCAGGCCGCCGTCCCCGCC
>NZ_JAMXRZ010000206.1 GCF_024124375.1 Klenkia sp. PcliD-1-E | reverse complement strand
GAGACCGCGGTCCCCGCCGTCGCCCGCGTCCTCGCCGACGCCGACCCGGCCACCCGGGGCGTGGCGCTGCTGGAGGTCGCTGGCCCGGCCGAGGAGCAGCCGTTGCCGGCCCCCGCCGGGCTGGAGGTGCGCTGGCTGCACCGCGGCGGTGCCGAGCCCGGCACGGTGCCCCTGCTCGCCGACGCGGTGGCCGCCCTCGACCCGCCGGTGGGTGAGGAGGTGTTCGCCTGGGTGGCCGCCGAGTCGGCCGCGGTGCGGGCGGTGCGGGCCGACCTGCGCGGCCGGTGGGGCCTGGGCCGGGCCCAGCACCACGCGATCGGCTACTGGCGGCGCGGCCGGGCGATGTCACCCGCGGGGTGACCTGGCCGTTCGACCGCCCACTCGCAGTGTTCTCACAGGTAGCGTCCAGTCCGACCTCAGACCCTGTGCGCACCGTGTGCCCATGACGACGACCGCGCCCGAGCGTTCCGTGGGAGGACAGATGACCGGTTCCGTGGGCCAGCGAGCGCCCGAGGCGCGGTTGCTCGTGGTCGACGACGAGCCCAACATCCGCGAGCTGCTGTCGGCCAGCCTCCGCTACGCCGGCTTCGAGGTCGCGACGGCCGCCGACGGCCAGCAGGCCTTGGCCGCCGCCGCGCAGTTCCGCCCCGACCTGCTCGTCCTCGACGTCATGATGCCCGGCCTGGACGGCTTCGGCGTCGTCCGCCGGCTGCGGCAGAACGGCACCCACACCCCGGTCCTCTTCCTCACCGCGCGCGACGCCGCCGAGGACAAGGTGTCCGGGCTGACGCTGGGCGGCGACGACTACGTCACCAAGCCCTTCAGCCTGGACGAGGTGCTGGCCCGCATCCGGGCCGTGCTGCGCCGCACCCAGGGCGCCCGCAAGGTCGAGGAGGCCCCGCGCCTGGTCTTCGCCGACATCGAGCTGGACGAGGAGTCGCACGAGGTCCTCAAAGCCGGCGAGCTGATCAGCCTGTCGCCGACGGAGTTCAAGCTGCTGCGCTACCTGATGAGCAACCCGGGCCGGGTGCTGTCGAAGGCGCAGATCCTCGACCACGTGTGGAACTACGACTTCAACGGCGAGGCCAACGTCGTGGAGTCCTACATCTCCTACCTGCGCCGCAAGATCGACACCACCGAGCCCCGGCTGCTGCACACCCTGCGCGGGGTCGGCTACTCGCTCCGGCTGCCCCGCGGGAGCTGACATCGCCGCCGACACCGGGACGACCCCGCTGACCACCCCGGTGGGCACCGCCACGACGGGCGAGAACACGACGGGCGAGGAGGAGACCTCCCCGCCCGTCGTGGCGTCCGGACCGCCCCCCGCCCGCCCGGGCAGCCCCCGGGTGCCGCTGCGGGTGCGGCTGGTCGCGCTGCTGGTCCTGCTGGTCGCCGTCGCGCTGGCCGTCACCGGCGTCGCGGGGACGTCGATGCTGCGCAGCTACCTGATCGAGCAGCAGCGCGAGCAGCTGCAGGACCGCGTGCAGTCGCTGCTGCAGCAGCCGCAGGAGACCGCCCAGTACTGCCAGTCGCCGTTCCGGCCGCCGGGGCCGGAGCTGCTGGCGTGCATCGGGCCCGGCGGTTCGGGCGTCGTGGTGAACGGCGGCAACGGCACGGCCAGCAACCTGCCGCAGCTGGGCGGGGTCAACCCGGCCACCATCGCGGACTACGACGACGCCCCGTTCACCCTCGACGCCAGGGACGGCAGCACCACCTGGCTGCTGCTGGCCGTGCAGCTCAACCCCGACCAGGTCGTCGTCGTCGGCCTCGACCTGGCCGGCGACCAGGCCACCCTGGGCCACCTCGTGGTCGTCGAGGTCGTCGTCGGCCTCGTGGTGCTGGTCCTGCTCGGCATCACCGGCTACGTGCTGGTGCGCAGCTCGCTGCGACCGCTGGTCGAGGTCGAGCACACCGCCGCGGCCATCGCCGCCGGTGACCTCTCCCAGCGCGTGCCCGAGGGCGACGACCGCACCGAGATCGGGCGGCTGGCCAGGGCCTTCAACGGCATGGTGGGCCGGATCGAGGGCGCCTTCCGCGCCCAGGCGGCCTCGGAGGAGCAGGCCCGGGCCTCGGAGGGCCGGATGCGCCGGTTCGTCGCCGACGCCAGCCACGAGCTGCGGACGCCGCTGACCTCCATCCGCGGGTTCGCCGAGCTGTACCGGCAGGGCGCCTACGCCGACCCGGCCGAGACCCACCGGATGATGGGCCGCATCGAGTCCGAGGCCGCCCGGATGGGTTCGCTGGTCGAGGACCTGCTGCAGCTGGCCCGCCTGGACCAGCAGCGCCCGGTCGACGCGCTGCCCGTCGACCTCGGGGAGCTGGCCGACGACGCGGTGCACGACGCCCGCGCGGTGTCCCCCGACCGGCCGATCACCCTGGACATGCACGAGTCCCTCACCGACGTCCCGGTCGTGCTGGGCGACGAGGGCCGGCTGCGCCAGGTGCTGGCCAACCTGGTCACCAACGCGCTCACCCACACCCCGGCGGGCACCCCGGTGACGGTGCGCGTGGCCGAGGACCCGGCCGACCCCGACGTCGTCCTGGTCGCGGTGGCCGACGAGGGACCGGGGCTGTCCGCGGAGGACGCCGAGCGGGTGTTCGAGCGGTTCTTCCGCGCCGACGCCTCCCGGGCCCGGGTGGCCGGCGGCAGCGGGCTGGGGCTGTCGATCGTCTCCTCGCTGGTGGCCGCGCACCGGGGCACGGTCGCCCTCACCACCGCCCCCGGGCAGGGCGCCACCTTCACCGTGCGGCTGCCCCGCACGGGCCCGACCGGTCAGGGCTGACCGCCCGGGTGTGACACTGCCGGGGTGACCACTCCCTGGGGTGCCAGCCCGCCGGACACCTTCGCCGCCGACCCCGAGCTGCAGGCGGCCGTCACCGAGCTGGGCACGGCGGTCCGGGACCTGCTCGAGAACAGCGTCGCCACCGTCGTCCCGGCGGGCGTGCAGACCGACGTCGCCGCACGGGTCAGGGAGCTCACCGCGCGGCTGGCCGTCGCCACCCGGGACCGGCACACCCTGTCCGAGCTGGACGACCTGCCGACCTTCCGCCGCACCTACTCCCCCGTCTCCGGCGCGGGCAACGGCTTCGCCCCGCCGGTGCGGTTCCGCCGCGAGGGCGACACCGTCGTCGGCGAGTGCACCCTGGGCATGCGGCACGAGGGACCGCCGGCGCACAGCCACGGCGGGATGACGGCCATGCTCATCGACCAGCTGCTGGGCAGCACCGCCTTCCTGGCCGGCCGGTGGGGCATGACCGCGCACCTGGGCGTGGAGTACCGCGGCGCGGTGCCCCTGCAGACCCCGCTGGTGCTCGTCGGGCGGGTCGCCGAGACCTCCGGGCGCAAGACCGTCGTCACCGGGACCGTCGCGCTGGCCGCCGAGCCCGACCGCGAGCTGGTCCGCGGCGAGGGCGTCTTCGTGTCCCCGCGCGCGGAGCTGCTGGAGCGCTACTTCGGCGACCTGACCACCGCCGACGGCCGGCGCGCCCCGGGCCACGCGCAGGCCGCGACCGACGGCACCGCCCCGTGAACGACGTCGAGGTGGCGGTCGCCGCCGCGCGGGCCGCCGCCGAGGTCCTCCTGCCGCTGCGGGACGGCGCCCTGCGCG
>NZ_JAMXRZ010000205.1 GCF_024124375.1 Klenkia sp. PcliD-1-E | reverse complement strand
CCGCCCAGCGCCGGGCACTGGCCGCGGACGGCCGGCCCCTGGTCGTCCTGGCAGGCCAGCCGCACCGCAGCGACCCGGCCGCCGTGCTGGCCGCGCTCGCCGACGTCCCGGCGGTCGCGGCGTGACCCGGCTGGCCTCGGCGGTCGCGGCGACCGCGCACCAGAAGGAGTGGTTCCAGACCATCCGGGCGCGGGCGGCCGCCGGCGAACCGCTGGTGCTGGTCAACGCCGACGCACCCCAGGAGGTGCTGCGCGCCCTCGACCTGCCCTACGTGGTCAACCAGTGGTGGGCCAGCATCGTGTCGGCCAAGCGCCGCGCCGACGAGAGCCTGGACGTGCTGCGCGCCCGCGGCTACCCCGACGACAGCCGGCAGTACGACGCGATCGCGCTGGGGGCCATGGAGCTGCCCGCCGAGGGCGCGCCGTGGGGTGGGCTGCCGCGGCCTTCGGTCGTGGTCGCCGAGACCAGCGGTGACGCCCAGCGCAAGGTGTTCGACCTGTGGGGCGAGCACCCCGGCACGGAGTTCTTCGCCTTCGAGCGGTCCTCGGCCACCCGGGTGCCCGATCGCTGGTGGGAGCTGGTGCCGCAGCGCTGGGAGGAGGCCTTCGGCACCGCCCGGCTGGACCTCGTGGTCGCCGAGGTCGAGCAGCTGGTGACCTTCCTGGCCGAGCGGACCGGGCGGGAGCTGGACCGCGACCGGCTGGCCCACGTGATGGACCTGGTCGACGAGCAGGCCGGCTGGAACCGGCGGACCCGCGACCTCGTCGCCGCCGCGCGGCCCACGCCGGTGGCCGTGGCCGACTCGATCCCGGCCGTCATGGTGCCCCAGTGGCACCGGGGCACCGAGTGGGGCCGCGACGCCGCGCGGGGCCTGTACGAGGAGGTCGCGGGGCTGGTGGACTCCGGCGCCGCGGTCTGCCCGGACGAGCGGGTGCGGCTGATGTGGATCGGCCGCGGCATGTGGTTCGACATGGACCTCTACCGCCGGTTCCAGGACAGCCACGGCGCGGTCTTCGTCTGGTCCATGTACCTGGCCATCGCCGCCGACGGCTACGTGCGGGCCGGTGGCGACCCGGTCCGGCGGCTGGCCGCGCGCTTCGCCGGGTTCACCGACCAGCTCTACACCCCGCCCTGGTCCACCGACTGGTACGTCAAGGAGGCCCGCCTGCACGGGGTGGACGGCGTGGTGCACCTGGTCGCCGACGACGTCCCAGCCAGCTCGTTCACCACCCGGGGTCTGGAGGCCGCCGGCATCCCGGTGCTGGAGGTGCGGGCCAACAACGCCGACCCGCGGGCGCAGGACCCCGAGGCGCTCAGCGCGGCCATCGCCGGGTTCCTGGACAGCCGGGTGCGCCCGGGTTCAGGCCGGTAGCAGTCGCTCGCCGGCCCGCTGCGCCACCGCGGGGTCGTGGGCGGCCACCAGCTGCCGGAAGCGGGCGGTCGCCGGGCCGGCCAGCCCGTTGTACAGCGCGACGAACAGTGCCCGGGCCTCCTCGCGGGGCCAGCCGTCGGGCAGCCAGGCCTGCGGCAGGTCGGGGTCCAGGGTCGGGAAGGTCCGCCAGGCCTCGAACACGCGGGTGCGGGTGACCAGGGCCCGGGCGGGCGTGGTGGCGTCGAGGGTGTCGAGCAGGGGGCGGTGCTCGGCGACGAAGGTGCGGTAGGCCGCCTCCACCCCGCTGAGGTCCCACGCGGTGAGCGGCTCGCGGCCGCTGGGGTCGTCCGAGGTGCGGAAGGCGGCGAACTGGTCGACCCCCACCGTCCGGAACATCTGCTCCAGGGTGGCCGTGCTGCCGCGCGGGGCGACCCACAGACCGTCGAAGAGGCTGGCGAACCCCAGCCACCGCAGGTAGTTGCGCAGGTGGTGGCGCACCTGGCGCTGCTCCTCGGGCACGGAGAAGGCCGCGACGGTCCACCGGCCGTCCCAGTCGCGGGGGCGGGCGGCGAACCCGCGGATGGCCCGGCCCTGCTCGCCGACGTCCAGCCGGCCCTCGGCGGTGATCCGGTACCGGGTCAGCCGGCCCACCCGCTCCATCTCCAGCATCCCGCGCTTGGCCAGCCGGGTGACCGTGGCCCGGGCGCTGGTCTCGGAGATGCCGAACTCGGTGAGCAGGTCGACCAGGGCGCCCAGCGGGAGCGACTCCTCGCAGTCGACCCAGTACTCGCCCAGCAGGGTGGACAGCAGCCGCTGGGGGGAGTGCCCCGCGCCGGGCCGGGGGAGCAGGTTGCCGGCCGCGGCGCGGCGGAGGACGAACCCGTCGACACCGGCGTCGACCCCCGTCGTCGTCGGCTCCACGCGGTGAGCCTAGTGGCCGGTCCGCCGGGCCGGGCGGCGTCAGGTGCAGACCGGGACCGCGAAGTCGGTGTTGTGGGTGTAGGGCTGCTGACCTGGTACGTCGCCGTTCCAGAACGTGTTGGCCGGCGCCCACCGACCGGCCCACTCCGCGCTGGCCAGCAGGTACCAGAAGCCGTCGGGCTCGACGCTCGGGATCACCGGTGAGTAGTAGCGGCACACGACCTGGACGTCGGTCGAGGCCGGGACGGGCACGTTGACGTCGGCGAGGGTGCGCGGGTCGGCGAACGTGTTCGACCCCAGGGTGCCGGTCTGCTCGGTGTACAGGGTGCCGTCGCCGGTCGTCGGGAGCGGGGGGAGCGCGGTCTGCCCCGAGGTGGGGGTGGCCGCCTCGGCGGCCGGGGTCGTGCGCCCGGTGACGGCGAGGGTCGCCAGCACCGAGACGACGGCGGTGACGACGACGAGGGCGGCGGCCGCGGCCAGGAGTGCGGCGCGGCCGGGGCCGGTCGGTGCGGGCGCGGGCGAGTCGGTCGGGGAGTCGGCCGCCGGGCCGCAGGCGTCCACCAGCCGGGGCGCCCCGGCGGCGTCGGGGTAGCCGATGCCCTGTGCGGCCGCCCAGGAGTCGAGCTCGCGGACGGCGCCGGTCACGGCGGACCGTGGGTAGTCCCCGCGCACCCAGTTGTCCAGGGTGCGCAGGCTGACCCGCTTGCCGGTGGCACGCACCAGGGCGTCCTTGCCCCCGGCGTGGTCGACGAGCCAGACGACCTGGCGGACGAACGGGTCCGACGACGGTGTGCCGTCCGGGGTGCCGGTCATGCGTCTCGAGCCCCCCGAGGTCGACGCAGCCTTGTGGGTGGTGGGCAACCTATCGGGGTCGCCCGGTGCGGGAACAGCCGGTCCCCGGTCAGCCGCCCGCCGGGCTGGTGCACGCGGGCACGTCCCGGTCCGTGCGGTAGCCCTCGACCTCCCCGGGGTCCGCGCCGGGGACGAAGCCGCCGGCCAGGGCCCACTGCCCGGACCAGGTGCCGGACTCGACGAGGTACCACCACCCGGCGGCGCCGGCCGCGGGCATGGGTGCGGCGAGCACCCGGCAGCGGACCGCCACCTCCGTCCCGGGTGGGATCGCCCCCGTGCCGGCCGTCAGCCCCCGGGGGTCGCCGTGGGTGGTCACCGGAGCGCCGGCGGTGGTCTGCGGTCGGGGCCGGCCGTCACCCACGGTGGGCAGCACGTCGGGCAGGGCCAGCCCCGCACCGGTCGAGGGGGTGGCCGAGGGGCCGGCCGGGGGTGCCGGGGCCAGCAGGTCCAGGGCCAGCCCGGCCGTGGCAGCAAGCAAGGCGGCCTGGCCGACGGCCAGGGCCGCCCAGCGCGACCGGCGCC
>NZ_JAMXRZ010000204.1 GCF_024124375.1 Klenkia sp. PcliD-1-E | reverse complement strand
CCGCGAAGGAGGCGGCCCGGGCCGCGGCCGCCGCGCGGAAGGCCGGCGAGGCCGCGCACGAGCGCGTGACCGAGCTGGAGGCGGCCCTGGAGCAGGCGCGCACCCGGGCGGCGGAGGCCGACGAGGAGGCCGGCACCGCCGACGCGGAGGCCGACCGGGCCGAGGCCGACCGGGCCGCTGCGGAGCAGGACCTGCAGCGCGCCGAGGCCGACCGCGACCGCGCCCAGCAGCTCGTCGACGACCTGTCCTGAGCCCGGTCAGTTGATGATCTCGGCGCGTTCCAGGTGCAGCAGCGCGGTCAGCCGGTCCCGCCAGCCCTGCAGCGCCTCGGGGGTCAGCCGGGTCCAGTCCTCGACCTCCCGGACCACCCGCAGCGGGGCGGCGCTGCGGTAGGAGCGGGTGGGGTTGCCCGGGAACTTCTGGTCCGTGACGTTGGGGTCGTCCTCGAACGGCCCGGTCGGTTCGACCTCGTAGACGTGCGGCGCGCCGGCCCCGGACCGCAGGTCGACCGCGATCTCCGCGGCCAGGCCGGCCCCGTCGACCAGTGCGGTGAAGTAGACGTGGTTCATCGTCATCTCGGGCCGGTAGTTCGACGGCCGGCCGGCGGTGAGCAGGTCACCGGGCCGCAGTGCCGCTGCGGTGCCGTGGAAGAAGGGTCCGGTCTCGTCGGTGGCGGCCACGGGGAGATGCTCCCGCCCGTGACGTGCGTGCGGTAGACCGTGTGCCGTGCTGCTGACCCCCATGCGCGCCCGCGACCCGCACGAGGCCGGCCGCACCGCCAGCTCGCTGGAGCTGTTCTTCGACCTGGTCTTCGTGGTGGCGGTGAGCATCGCCGCCCTCGACCTGCACCACGAGCTGACCGAGGGGCACGTGCTGGCCGGGGTCGGCCACTACCTGATGGTGTTCTTCGCGATCTGGTGGGCCTGGATGAACTCCACCTGGTTCGGTACGAGCTTCGCCACCGACGACTGGCTCTACCGGGTGCTGACCATCGTGCAGATGGCCGGTGTCCTGGTGCTGGCCGCCGGCATCGACGACGTGTTCGCCGGCCGGCCGATCACCGTGGTGGTCGTCGGCTACGTCGTCATGCGGGTGGCCATGGTCGCCCAGTGGCTGCGCGCGGCCCGGTCCTCCCCGGAGCACCGCCGCACCTGCCTGGCCTACGCCGGCGGCATCGCCGTCCTGCAGGTGCTCTGGGTGGGCCTGCTCGCCGTCGACGGGACGGCGGCCACCGTCGGGTTCGTGGTGCTGGTCGCCGCCGAGGTCGCCGTCCCGGTGGTCGCCGAGCGGACCGGCCGGGCGACGCCCTGGCACCCGCACCACATCACCGAGCGGTACGGGCTGTTCACCCTGATCCTGCTCGGCGAGAGCCTGCTGGCCAGCGCGAACGCGGTCATCGAGGCGCTGCACGACGAGGAGGCCCTCGCCCCGCTGATCAGCACCGCCGTCCTCGCGCTGGTCGTCACCGCGGGGCTGTGGTGGGTCTACTTCTGGCCACCGCACCACCACGCGATCGGGACGTTGGGGCAGTCGCTGCGCTACGGCTACGTGCACTACGCGGTGTTCGCCGCCGCCGGTGCCTTCTCCGCGGGCGTGGAGGTCGAGATCGACAGCCAGACCGGGCACTCGGCGCTGTCGGAGGTCGCGGCCTCCTTCACCGTCACCGTGCCGGTCGCGGTGTTCCTGCTCGGGACCTGGTGGATCGCGCTGCGCCCGGTCGCCGACCGGGTGGTGGACGTGTGCGTCCCGGCCGCGGCGCTGCTGGTGCTGGCCGACCCGGTGCTGCCCGTGCCGGTGTCGCTGTCGGCCGCAGTGGTGGCTGCGCTGGTCGTCGTCCTCGTGGTCAGGCCGCCCGTGGTCAGGCCGCCTCGTACGAGCACAGCCGGCTGACCAGGAACTCCACCGCCGCGTCGCTGTCCACGGTCTCGGCCACCGCGGTGCCGCGCTCGGCCGCGGCGCGGCGGTCGACCAGGGTCTGCCCGCGGGCGGCCCCCAGGGTGGTGCCGACGACGACCTCGCGCCGCACCGTGCCCAGGGTGCCGGGCACGATCGCCTCGGTCAGCGCCAGCGCGTCGTGCACGCTAACCCCGTCGATGCCGTAGCGGTCGCGGGCGGCGTCCAGGTACTGCCGCAGGAACCCGGCAGCGGCCGCGCCCACCGGGCCGGCGCCCGAGAACCGGTCGATGCCGGCCTCGGTGAGCACGGTCGGCAGCGTGACGTCCAGCCCGACCATGGTCACCGGCAGGTCCGAGCCCAGGACGGCGGCCGCGGCCTCCGGGTCGGCCCAGGCGTTGAACTCCGCGGCCGCGGTGACGTTGCCGCCGCGGGTCGCCGACCCGCCCATCCAGACCACCCGGCCGATCCGCGCCGCGGCCTCGGGGAAGACGTGCAGCAGGAGGGCGACGTTGGTCAGCGGGCCGATCGGGGCGACGGTGACGGTGCCGGGCTCGTGGGCCATCAGCAGCTCGGCCAGCGCGACCACCGCCGGGCGCGGGTCGACCGGCGCGGGGGAGGGCGGCAGCTCCACCCCGCCCAGGCCGGCTGCGCCGTGCACGTGCCCGGCCCGCTCGGGCAGCGGGTGCACCAGCGGCCCGGCGGCCCCGGCGGCGACCGGGACGTCGGAGCGGCCGGCCAGGTGCAGCACCCGCAGCGCGTTCTCGGTGACCTGCGCCAGCTCCACGTTGCCGTGCACGGTGGTGACCAGCTGCAGGTCGACCTCCGGGCTGGCCAGGGCCAGCAGGATCGCCAGGGCGTCGTCGATGCCGGGGTCGGTGTCGATCACGAGGGGGGTGCGGTCGGCCACACCGGTGAGCCTGCCGCACTAGCATGCGACCCGTGCACCAGGGCATCGACGACTTCGCCATGCCCGACCCCGCGCAGGTGCGCGCCGCCACCGACCTGCTGCGGATGCTCAGCGACCCCACCCGGTTCTCGGTGCTGTGGGCGCTGGCCCAGGGCGAGAGCAACGTGGCCTGCCTGGCCGAGCTGGCCGGCACCTCGCCCACCGCGGTGAGCCAGCACCTGTCCAAGCTGCGGCTGGCCGGCCTGGTGCAGGGCCGCCGCGAGGGCACCTTCGTCTACTACACGGTGGCCGAGGGTCCGCTGGGCACGCTGCTGGTCCAGGCGCTGCGCGCGGTGGGGGCCGACCCGGTCGCCGATGCGGCCCCCGTGCGCCGGCGCTGACCTCCCCCGTCACACCCGACACGCCCGCCCCACGCGTCGCGCCGCGAGGTCACCGACCTCGTTCCAGAATTCGACCTGCGGAAACGTCGGTTCCGGTCGACTTGTGACCCGGGATCCGGGGTGGTCACCGGCCCACGACGCGCCCTCCACAACGGTTCGGTCACGCGGCGCGGTGAGCGTGTCCGCGCGGCGTCGTCCCGACCGTCACAGCAGCCACTCTTCTCCCTGACCGCAGTCCCTTCCCCGGCTGCGGCTCATGCTTCGCAGGAGAGGAGAGACCCATGCCCGAGTCGCTGCAGTACCCGGTCATCCGGCCCGGCAGCGCTGCTCGGCTGCGGGTCGCCGGTGACGGCCGGCGCGATGCGGCACCCCCGTTGTCCGCCCTGACCCCGGCCCAGCGGGTCGAGCTCGCCCAGCGGGCCGTCGCCGCGCACCGCCCCGCCGGGCGGTACCCGGTGCGGCAGGCCTTCCCGGTCGCGCGGCTG
>NZ_JAMXRZ010000203.1 GCF_024124375.1 Klenkia sp. PcliD-1-E | reverse complement strand
CGGCAGGGGTGCCGACGAGCGCCCGGCCGGGCGCGGCCCACCCGGACCGCTGGCGGCGGGGACGGCGGTGGCCGGTCGGTCGCCGGCGGCGCGGACGTCGTGCACCCGCGGGACGCTAGACCACCCCGACTGCCCGGGCACGACCGACCGAACCCGCCGGTAACATCTGCCGGGCCATGCAGCCCTCCCGACCGTCCGCGCCCGTCGACGACCCCGTCCGCCGGACCTCCCGCCTGCCCCGCGGCGCCCGCCGGCTGCAGCTGCTGCGCGCTGCGCAGGAGGTCTTCGTCGCCCAGGGCTTCCACGCCGCCGCGATGGACGACATCGCCGTCGCCGCCGGGGTCAGCAAGCCGGTGCTCTACCAGCACTTCCCCGGCAAGCGGGAGCTGTACCTGGCCCTGCTGGAGCAGCAGGTGGGCGAGCTCACCGAGCGCATGCGCGAGGCGATGAGCGGTACCGACGACAACCGCACCCGGGTCGACGGCGCGGTCGGTGCCTACTTCGACTTCGTCGACGCCGACGGCGAGGCGTTCCGCCTGGTCTTCGAGTCCGACCTGCGCAACGACGACGAGGTGCGGCGCATCGTCGACGCCGGCACCCGCGGCTGCGTGGAGGCGATCGCCGAGGTGATCGCCGCCGACACCGGCGTCGACCAGGAGCGCGCCCTGCTGCTGGCCTCGGGGATGACCGGCCTGGCCGAGACCAGCGCCCGGTGGTGGCTGCCCCGCAAGGGCACCGTCTCCCGGGACGAGGCGGTCGCCCTCATGAGCTCCCTGTCCTGGCGGGGCATCTCGGGGTTCCCGCGGATCGGCGACGCCGACCACCCCACCCCCTCCTGACGTCGTTCGCTGTCGGCGCAGCCCGCACCGGCACGCGCGGGCACGGGCTCGGCTAGCGTCGATCGGGTAGCGGCGCCGGCCGCCAGACCTGAGGAGGCATCTCCAGCGTGGAAGTCAAGATCGGTGTCCAACACTCCCCCCGCGAGCTGGTCATCGACAGCCCGAAGAGCCCCGACGAGATCGCGGCCGAGGTCTCCAAGGCCATGACCGGCTCCAAGGACGGGTTGCTGACCCTCGTCGACGAGCGCGGCCGCCGCGTCGTCGTCCCGACCGACCGGATCGCCTACGTCGAGATCGCCGAGGCCGACACCCGCCGCGTCGGCTTCATCGCCGGCGGCCAGTAGGCACGCGCAGTCGCGTTGCGGGTCCCGGCGGGACGGGGGCCGGAGGCCTCCTCCCGCCGGGACCGGGGCGGCTCGTCGCAGCCGGGGAACGGCACCTGGTCGCGGTGCGGTCCGGCGGACCGCGATGCGGTCGCTAGGGGTTCAGCCCGAGGGCGCGCATCCGGTCGCCGTGGGCGTCCATGAGGCGCTGCAGCAGGTCGGCGACCCCGTTGAGGTCCCCGGTCCCGGTGATGAGCAGGTCGGCCAGGTCGTCGCGGTCGGCGATGACGGCCTGGGACTGGGTGAGCGCCTCGCCCACCAGCCGGCGGGCCCACAGCGCCAGCCGGCCCGACAGCCGCCGGTCCGCAGCGATCGCTGCCCGCACCTCCCGGACGGCGAAGTCGGCGTAGCCGGTCTCGGCCAGCACGTCCAGCACCAACCCGCGGTCGGGGTCGGGCAGGAACGCCGCGACCTCCCGGTAGAAGTCCCGGGCCAGGCCGTCGCCGACGTAGGCCTTCACCAGCCCCTCCAGCCAGGTGCTGGCCCGCGTGCCGTCGTGGAAGGCGTCCAGCGGCCCGGTGAAGGGCGCCATGGCGGCGGCCGGGTCCAGGCCCAGCTCGCCGAGCCGGTCGCACAGCCGCTGGTGGTGGCCGATCTCGGCCGCGGCCATCCGGGCCAGCGCCGCCCGCCCGGCCAGCGTGGGCGCGAGCCGGGCGTCCTCGGCGAGCCGGTCGAAGGCGGTCAGCTCCGCGTAGGCCAGGACCCCCAGCAGGTCGACGACCGCCGGCCCCGCCGTGCCGTCCCCCGCGTCCACCGAGCTCACCCGGGCACCCCCTCCACGCCACCGGACCCGGCCCCCGGCGGGGCGGGCGCGCCCGCGCACCGGCGCGGGACCTGTGCGGACCGTATCCCGAGGTAGCATGGGCCGCGGCGAGCCGCACGGCTCGCTCTCCGTGTGCGCTGATGACCGCTGGACGACGACCGCCGGCCCGCCTGACCGCGGGTGCACCACGGTCGGTCTCCCGGGTGAGGATGCCCCACGACGCCCGGTCCGCTGGCCGCGTCGGCGCTGGATCGAAGAGACGACCGGGCCGCAGCGCGCACCCACGACGCCGCAGCGGCCCCCTCCGGACCGAGGCGAGAGCACTGACCAACCTGGACCAGCCCCACGACGAGAGCACCACCCTGCAGACCCCCGAGGTCGACCACGCGGAGACCGGTGCACCCGACCCCGAGCAGCTCGAGCAGCAGATCGACGACCTGGGCGGCGCCCCCGTCACCCCCGACGCCCCGCTGTTCAGCGACTTCGACGTGCACCCCGACATCGTCGCGGCGCTCGCCGACGTCGGGATCACCCGCACCTTCGCCATTCAGGAGCTCACGCTGCCCCTGGCGCTGGCCGGCAACGACCTCATCGGCCAGGCCCGCACGGGCACCGGCAAGACCCTCGGCTTCGGCGTCCCGCTGCTGCAGCGGGTCACCCCGCCCGCCGAGGGCGGCGACGGCGTGCCGCAGGCGCTGGTCGTCGTCCCCACTCGCGAGCTGTGCGTGCAGGTCTCCCGCGACCTGGCCGCCGCCGGCTCCCGCCGCGGCATCCGGGTGCAGGCCATCTACGGCGGCCGGGCGTTCGAGCCGCAGGTCAGCGCGCTGCAGGCCGGCGTCGAGGTCGTCGTCGGCACCCCCGGCCGGCTGCTGGACCTGGCCCAGCAGGGCCACCTGGTGCTCGGCAAGGTCCGCGGGCTGGTGCTGGACGAGGCCGACGAGATGCTCGACCTGGGCTTCCTGCCCGACATCGAGCGGATCCTCGCGATGGTCCCGGACCAGCGGCAGACGATGCTGTTCTCCGCGACCATGCCCGGCCCGATCGTGACCCTCTCGCGGTCGTTCATGAGCCAGCCCACCCACATCCGGGCGCACGGCAACGACGAGGGCTCGACGGTCCCGCAGACCACCCAGTTCGTCTACCGCGCGCACAACCTGGACAAGCCGGAGCTGCTCTCCCGCGTGCTGCAGGCCCGCGACCGGGGTCTGGTCATGGTCTTCTGCCGCACCAAGCGCACCGCGCAGAAGGTCGCCGACGAGCTGGTCGACCGCGGCTTCGCCGCCGCGGCCGTGCACGGCGACCTCGGCCAGGGCGCCCGCGAGCAGGCGCTGCGCGCGTTCCGGTCGGGCAAGGTCGACGTGCTGGTCGCCACCGACGTCGCCGCCCGCGGCATCGACGTCACCGGCGTCAGCCACGTCGTGAACTACCAGTGCCCCGAGGACGAGAAGACCTACGTGCACCGCATCGGCCGCACCGGCCGGGCGGGCAGCACCGGTGTCGCCGTCACCCTGGTCGACTGGGACGACATCCCGCGCTGGCAGCTGATCAACAAGGCGCTGGACCTGGACTTCACCGACCCGCCGGAGACCTACTCCACCTCGCCGTGGGTCCACACCGACCTCGACGTGCCCGAGACCGCCACCGGCCGGCTGCCGCGAGCCCAGCGCACCCGCGAGGGCCTGGACGCCGAGGCGCTCGAGGACCTCGGCGAGACCGGCAAGCGCCAGCGCGGCGGTGAGCGTGGTGGGCGCGGTGGCCACGGTGGCTCCTCCGGCCCGGGCCGCGAGGCCGCGGCGGACGAGACCCCGGTCGTCGGCCCGCGCA
>NZ_JAMXRZ010000202.1 GCF_024124375.1 Klenkia sp. PcliD-1-E | reverse complement strand
GGGTCACGGCCGGGCCGCCGGGAACGCGAGGCTGAACCGGGCGCCGCCGTCGGGGCCGTCCGAGCACCACGCCGCGCCCCCCGCCCGCGCGGCGGTCTCGGCGACGATGGCCAGGCCGAGGCCGGCGCCGGGCAGGGAGCCGCGCCGGGCGTGGCCGCCCCGGGCGAACCTCTCGAAGACCCGTTCGCGGTCGGCCACCGGCACCCCGGGACCGCCGTCGTCGACGTGCACCACCACGGTGTCCTGCTCCCGCCGCACCGTCATCGCCGTCGCCCCTCCCGCGTGCCGGCCCGCGTTCTCCACGAGGTTGCGCACCGCCCGCTCGAGCTGGTTCTTCTCCACGCCGACCGTGGTCGTGCCGTCGGGGTCCAGGTGCAGCTCCACGTCCGCGGGTGCCGACCGGGTCGCCACCTCGCGCACGACGGCGGCGACGCTGACCGGGTCGGCCTGCCGGGCGGCGGTGTCGTCGTCCAGGCGGGCGAGCTCGAGCAGGTCGTCGACGGTCCGGTGGAAGCGGTGCAGCTCGGCCTCGACGAGGGCCAGTGCCTGCTGCCCCCGGGGCGTCAGGTCCCCGCGCCGGGCACCGAGCACCTCGACGCTGGTGATCAACGTGGTGAGGGGGCTGCGCAGTTCGTGGCTGACGTCCCCGACGAACCGGGCGTCGCGCTCGATCCGGCTGACCAGGGTGTCGACCATGCCGTTGAAGCTGCCGACGATGGCCACCAGCTCCGGGTCGGAGGTGTCGGGCAGCCGGGTGGCCAGGTCACCGGCCGCGACCCGGGTGGCGGCCCCGGCGACCTGCTCCAGGGGCCGGACGGCGCGCCCGCTCGCCCAGACCCCGAACGCGGCGCCGGAGGCGGTGGCCGCGAGCGCGCCGAGCCCGAGCACCCAGGTGAGGGTCCGCAGCGACTGCTCCAGCTCGGTGAGGGGGGCGAACTCGTAGAACTGGACCCCTTCGGCGCCCAGGGGCACCCCGACGACCAGCCGCGGCGCGTCGGCGACGCGGACGCGCAGGGTGGCGGGCGTCCCGCCGGCGAGCAGCTGCTGCAGCGAGGCCGGCACGTCGCGGGCGCCCAGGGTGAGCGAGGAGGAGAACCACTGGTCGCCGCTGCGCACGACGACGTCCGACCCGCCCGAGGGGACCAGGTCGGCCAGCACGTCGCCGACCTCCTGGCCGGCCGTGGACAGCCCGCTGGCCAGCTGGGTGGCGTCGGCCAGGGCGGCCCGGGTGGCGGCGTCCTCTCGCTGGCCCAGGAGGTAGCTGCGGGCCAGCAGGAACGTCGTCCCGACGAGGACCGCGGACACCAGCAGGGCGCCGAGGGTGAAGCCCGCGATGATCCGCGCCCGCAACCCGGTCGGCAGCCACCGGGTCACCGCCGGTCCAGCCGGTACCCCAGCCCCCGGACGGTCACCACCACCTGCGGGTCGGCGGGGTCCAGCTCGATCTTGGTCCGCAGCCGGCGGATGTGGACGTCGACCAGCCGCTCGTCGCCGAAGAAGCCGTGGTCCCACACCTGCTGGAGCAGGTCGGGCCGGCTGCGGACCCGGCCGGGGGTGCCCGCCAGCTCGCACAGCAGGCGCAGCTCGGTGACGGTCAGGTGCAGTTCCCGCTCACCCCGGTGCACGGTGCCCGCCGACGCGTGCAGCACGAGCGGTTCGGCGGACGCCGCGTCCAGCACCATGCGGTCGTCCTCGGCGGCCCGGGACGCCGCCGGGGTCTCTGCCGCGGCGCCGGCCCGGCGGCGGAGGGCCCGCAGCCGCGCGGTGATCTCCTTGACCTGGTAGGGCTTGGTGACGTAGTCGTCGGCCCCGGCCTCCAGCGCGGCGACGATGTCGTGGGTGTCCGAGCGGGCGCTGACCACGATGATCGGCAGGTCGTGCGTCCGGCGCACCGTGCGGATCACCTCGAAGCCGTCCACCGCGCCGAGCATCAGGTCCACCAGCATCAGGTCCGGGGCGGCGGCGGCGACCTGCCGGCAGGCGTCCTCGCCGTCGGCGGCCTCGGCGACGTCGTAGCCCTCGTCCTCCAGCCCCCACCGCAGGGCGGTGCGGATGTGGTCGTCGTCCTCGACGACCAGCAGACGCAGGGCCACGGCCCCATCGTGCCACCGCCCGGCGGCGACGACGGGACCCCCCGGGATCGTCACGGGATCGCAAAGCGGCACCCGACCGGTCGTCATCGGCGGCGGGCACGGTGGAGCCGTGCCCGACAGGAGGTCGCCATGACCCTCGACCACCCGAGCAGGACCGCGGAGGAACGCTTGGTGCCGCTCGACCAGTCGATGCTGTCCGAGGGCCTCGCCGACGTGCGCTGGCGGCTGCACCGCGAGGTGCTCAGCGGTGCCCGCTGGATCGTGGTGGACCTGACCCGGGTCACCCGGTTGGCCAGCCCGGCCCTGGCCAGCTTCCTGTGGGCGCACCGGGTCTGCCGGGCCAGGGGTGGTGGGGTCGAGCTGCGCGGGGCCGACCGCCGGGTCCGCGCCGTCCTGCACCGCACCGGTCTGGACCACGTGCTGCAGGTGCGGGCCGCACCCGGACGGTGGGCTGCGTGACCGCTCCCGTCGCGGGCGGCTTCGACGTGGTGGACCGGGGTGCCGGCCGCGTGGCCGCGGGCGGCGTCCTGGACGAGCGCGGTGCGGACCTGCTGCACGGTGTGGCCCTGGCCCTCCAGGGCCGCGGTCACCGACGGATCGAGGTCGACCTGGCCGGGGTGCGCGCCGCCAGCGCCGTCGGCGTCCGGATGCTCGACGCGACCCGCCGCGCTCTCACCGCGGAGCTGGTGCTGCTGCACGCCGAGACCGTGCTCCCCGCACCCGGCGTCCGCCCCCCGCCGCCGGGCTGACGGGGGCGCACCCCGGCGCCGGCGAGCGGCCCGAGGTGCGGCGGGCCGACAGGGCCACCACCACCCCGTGCGGCACCGTGACCGCGGCCAGCACCGGCAGCGTGGCGGCCAGGGCGGTGACCGCGCCGGCCGACCCGGACCACAGCAGGGCCAGCCCGAGGAGGACGACACCGGTGGGCAGCGCGGCCAGGACGGCGAACCGGCGCACCGCCGCCGCGGTGCCGCGCTCGCGCAGGACGACGCGCAGCACGGGGTCCTCCTCGAGCAGCAGGGCGGTGTGCCGGACGGCGTGCCAGCCGCCGAAGTAGGCGGCCAGGGCCAGCAGGGGCGGTGTGGTGCTCACCAGGACGACGAGCGCGGCCAGCTCGGCCGCGGGCCGGGTGCGACCGGTCAGCAGGAGGGCACCGGCGACCAGCACCGCGGCGGTCGGGAGGGCCAGCAGGACGCCCGTCGACCACGCGGGGGACAGGGGGTCGCGGACGCCGAGCGCGTCGAGGGAGGCGCCGGTCAGCTGCGGGTCCCGCGCCAGGGGGACCAGCAGCACCAGGCCGCCCGCGACCGGGGCGACGACGCGGCGCCCCCGGCGGGGGAGGTCCCAGAAGGTCACCTCCCCGGCCCCGAAGTGCAGGACCGAGAGGACCAGGAACAGCAGCAGCGAGGGTGCGGGGGCGGCGACGAAGACGAGGTAGGTCGTTGCGGCGAGGGCGGCGTAGAGGGTCCCCGCAGCGAGGAGGGCCCGCAGCGGCGAGGTGCCGGAGCGGCGCCGGTGCAGCAGGCGGGCGGCGGCGAGGTGGTCCAGGGCGCCGTGCGGGATGCCGGCCACGAGGCCGGTCGCGGCCAGCGCCCAGACCCAGCTGCGGTGGTCGTGGTCGCGCACCGCCGCGCTCCAGCCCAGCAGGCAGGCCAGGACCAGCACGAGGGAGGAGGTCCGCCGTCCCCAGGAGCGGGCCCGACCGGGGCCGGCGGCCCGGGCACCGCCCG
>NZ_JAMXRZ010000201.1 GCF_024124375.1 Klenkia sp. PcliD-1-E | reverse complement strand
GTCGCCGTGCCCTGCTGGGTGGTCGACGTCGACTGATTGCCCGACGACTGCGACGTCGTGCCCTGCTGAGACGTCGTGCCCTGCTGCGACGTCGTCCCCTGCTGGGTCGCCGTGCCCTGCTGGGTGGTCGACGTCGACTGATTGCCCGACGACTGCGACGTCGTGCCCTGCTGAGACGTCGTGCCCTGCTGCGACGTCGTCCCCTGCTGGGTCGCCGTGCCCTGCTGGGTGGCCGTGCCCTGCTGGGTCGCCGTGCCCTGCTGGGTGGTCGACGTCGACTGATTGCCCGACGACTGCGACGTCGTGCCCTGCTGAGACGCCGTCCCCTGCTGCGACGTCGTCCCCTGCTGGGTCGCCGTGCCCTGCTGGGTGGCCGTGCCCTGCTGGCTGCTCGCACCCTGCTGAGTGGCCGTGCCCTGCTGGGTGGTCGACGCCGACTGGTTGCCCGACGACGGCGACGTCGTCCCCTGCTGGCCCGCCGTGCCCTGCTGGGTGGTCGTGCCCTGCTGACTGCTCGCACCCTGCTGAGTGGTCGCGCCCTGCTGGGTGGTCGACGCCGACTGGTTGCCCGACGACGGCGACGGCGTGCCCTGCTGAGACGCTGTCCCTTGCTGGGTGGTCGACGCCGACTGGTTGCCCGACGACGGCGACGGCGTCCCCTGCTGGCCCGCCGTGCCCTGCGCACCCGGTGCGGCGCTGCCGGGGGAACTCGAGGTCCCCGGGGTGGTCGCGGCGGTCGACGCGGTGGAGGAGGCGGCCGCGGCGTCCATCCGGCCCTGGGCGAGGTCGGCGCGGGCGACGGCGGCCGCGCCCTGGTTGACCACCGCGTTGCTGAGCGTGGTGGTCGGCCGGGTGACCGCGGAGATGACCTCGACGCTGGTCGGGCTGATGGTGCCTGCCCGACCGGCGCCGCCCAGCGCCGCACCCAGCGCGCTCTCCGCCGTCGGCCAGGACCACTGCCCGTTGACCAGGCCGTTGGTCACGGTGCTCGCGACGGGCGAGGTGATGACGTTGTTGGCCGCGGCGTTGGCGGCGTTGGACGGCCACCGCCGGACGGCGTTGCCCAGCCCGGGCAGGTCGCCCACCGCGTCGCGGCCCATCCGGTTCAGCGGCAGGTTCCGCCCGGCCCGGCCGAGCAGCGGGCCGACCACCCCGCCCCCGAGCGCCCCGCCGAAGGCACCGCCGGCGGCCGCGGTCGCCGTGCTGTTCCAGTCCCAGCCGTCGCGGTCGCCGTTGGCCATCTGGATGCCCTGGGTGACCGTGTCGATGAGCACCTCCTCGAGGGTCTCCTCGACGACCTCCCGGCCGACGTGCTGCACCACGTGGTTGCTCAGCACCCGGCCCAGCGCGTTCTTCGCGACCGTCTCGGCGACCTCGGTGGTCACCTCGCGGGCCACCGCCCGGGTGACGGCCTTGGTGGCGAACTGGCGGGCCACCGCCGCCGCGATCTTCTGGATGATCTGCCCGATCGCGGTCCGGGCCGTCGCCGCGATCGGCCCGAGCAGCCCCCCGGTCGCCCCACCGGTGAAGAACATCGCGATGAGGGCGATGAACGCGGCGATCACCGCCACCCAGAAGGCGACGTTGATCGAGATCTTCCCGTACTGCGTCTCGCGCGCGAACCCGTCGGTCTGGCGCTGCATGCTGGTGGCGTTCTCGATGAGCGCCGGCAACCCCGACTGCGGCGAGGCGACGAGCTGGGTGGCCAGGTCCTGGAAGACGTCGGCGGCCGGTGCGCTCCAGCCCGCCATCAGGTTCCCGGTGGCGTCGGTCAGCCCGCTGGAGGCATCGGCCAGTTCCTGGGCGAGCGCGCCCCACTCCTCGCTGATCGCCCACACGGCGCTCTCGCTGCCCTCGGGCCAGCTCTGCCCCGAGACGATCATCGACACCAGGTCCACGAACCAGTCGGGCTGGTCCCCGACCTCCCAGGCAGGGGTGACGTCGCCGGAGCTCACGTCACCCCCCGCACCTGGTCAGCTGGACACCGCGCCACCGGGGCGCCCGGGCACTCTCCCACGTCGCCGCGTCCCCGCGGCGTCCGCTCAGCTGCCCGGCGTCCCCGCGCCCGAGACCTGGCCCTCGACCGGCGCGACCTCGGCGGCCTGCTCGGCGTCGGAGGCCAGCGACCGGGCGACCGCGGTCCGGGCGCCGCGGCCCTGCTCGCCGATCCGGCCGGAGACCTCCCGGATGGCGTCCGCGACCGCCCGGGAGCTCTCCGGGTACTTGCCCTGGCCCTCGAAGTTCTGCCCCCCGGAGTCGCTGCCCCAGGGCTTGCCGGCCTCCAACCCCTGGATGGCGGCGAGCCGGTCGGCGACCGAGCGGCTCAGGCTGCTCTCGGCGGCGTCCCACGCCGACAGGCCCTTCTCGGCCTGGGCGGGGTCGATCGAGACGCTGTTGCCGCTGTTCGTCGTGGCCATGGTCAGGCTCCTCGGGTCCGTCGGTCGATGTCGCCGATGATCGTGTCCAGGTCGCCGTCGAGCGTGGCCCGCATCTGCTCGGGCGGCACGATGACCGAGAACGTGTCGACCACCGCCTCCCGCGCGGCGGCGACCGCCTTCTGCACCGTCTCGGTGATGGTGTCGGCCAGCTCCCGGGAGTCGGGGCGTCGGTAGATGCGCGGGTCCAGGTCGAGCCGGACGAGGTCGCCCCGCGGCCCCACCGTCACGGTGACCAGGCCGTCGCGGGACTTCTCCGTCACCTGCACCGCCTTGGCCCGGGCCATCACCGCCGGCGCCTCGGTCACCATCGTCTCGAACTGCCGCTGCAGCTGCTCGGCGTAGGCGCGCAGAGCCGTGGTGTCGGGCGTCGTGGGCTCCACCGGACCTCCTCGACGGGTGCGGGCACCAGCGGCCGGCGGGCCCGGCACCTGGACGGGACGTGCTCCGACGATACTGGCCCCGCCGGTTCCCGCACCCCGCGGCGGACCGGCCGCGACCACGGGGAGGGACACGCGTGCGGCGACGACCTGCCCGCTGGCCGGCCGCCGTCACCGTGCTGGCCCTCGCGGCAGCCCCGGCCCTGGTCGCCACCGCCTCCCCCGCCGCCGCGGCGCAGGTGTGCGACTCCGCCCCCCCGGCGTCGGCCGTCATCCAGGACGTGCCCTGGCCGCAGGTGCGCTACGACCCCCCGGCCCAGATCTGGCCGTTCGGCACCGGCGCCGGGGTGACCGTCGCGGTGCTGGACACCGGCGTCTCGGCCGCCCACCCCCAGCTCGCGGGCGCCGTGCTGCCCGGCGCCGACCTGGTGCGGTCGGGCCCGGCCGACGTCGACTGCACCACCCACGGCACCGCCCTGGCCAGCCTGGTGGCCGCGCGTCAGCAGAGCGGCATCGGCCTGCGCGGGCTCGCCCCCGACAGCACGGTCCTGCCCGTCCAGGTGACCGACCAGCCGGCGACCGACCCGGACGCCGACCCGGTCGACCCCGCGCGGCTCGCCGCGGGCATCGACGCCGCCGTCGCGTCCGGGGCGCAGGTCGTGCTGGTCGGCGCGGTGGTCTACGGCGACGCCCCCGCGCTGGCCGCCGCGGTGTCGAACGCCCTGGCGGCCGGTGCCGTGGTGGTCGCCCCGGTGGGCGACGGCCACGACGAGGAGACCGGGAACGTCCCCGACCCGGCGTCGCTGACCCCCTACCCCGCCGCCTACGACGGCGTCGTCGGCGTGGGCGCGGTCGACCGCGACGGCATGCGCACCCGCGGCTCGCAGATCGGCGGCTACGTCGACCTCGTCGCACCCGGCGGCGACGTGGTGGCCGCGGGGTCCACGGCCCAGGCGGTCTACAGCGGCACCGCCTTCGCCGCGGCGTTCGTCGCGGCGACCGCCGCGGTCCTGCTCAGCGCGCCCGACGTGGCCCTGCCGCCCGGCGCCGACCGCAGTGCGGCCGTGGGCGCCCAGCTGGCCGGGACGGCGACCCCCGCCGCCGGGGTGCTCGGGTACGGCGCCGGGGAGCTGTCCCC
>NZ_JAMXRZ010000200.1 GCF_024124375.1 Klenkia sp. PcliD-1-E | reverse complement strand
GGCGGCCGCGGCGACCACGGTCGCGACCGGGGCCCGCCGGGCCACCGCGACGCCGAGGGGCAGCACCGCCGAGGCCGCCGCGTAGGGCACGAAGGACATCCCGGGGACCAGCGGCCAGCCGCGCTCGGTGCCGGTGGCGCGCAGCCCCGCGCACACCGCCCACGGGGTGGTCAGGGCCAGGGGCAGCAGCTCGCGCCGGACGGTGCTCATCACGGGCCATGATCGACCACGGGGTCGTCGTTCACCTCGTTGCGGTAGAAAGCGCACCTCAGACCAGCGGACGAGCGACCAGGAGTGGGTGCAGCGTGGCGACCGAGCACACGGAGATCGAGCGGAAGTTCGACGTCGAGGAGACGTTCGCGCTGCCCGACCTCGCGGGGGTGCCGGGGGTCGCCTCGGTCGGCGACCCCGTGGTGCACGAGCTGGCGGCCACCTACTACGACACCGCCGACCTGCGGCTGGCCCGCGCCCGGATCACCCTGCGCCGCCGCACCGGGGGACCCGACGACGGCTGGCACCTCAAGCTCCCCGCCGCCGCGGGTGCCCGCCGGGAGCTGCACTCCCCGCTGGGCCGGGCGGTCAAGGCCCCGCCGCGGGCGGTGCTGCTCCCCGTCCTCGGCGTCGTCCGGCGGGCCCCGGCCGGCCAGGTCGCCACCCTCGCCACCCACCGCACCGTCGTCCCCCTGCTGGCCGAGGACGGCCGGGTGCTGGCCGAGGTCGCCGACGACCAGGTCACCGGCACCGCGCTGCCGGCCAGCCCGGGCGAGGCCACCGTCGTCACCACCTGGCGCGAGGTCGAGGTCGAGCTGGTCGACGGCGACGAGGAGCTGCTGGGCGCGGTCGGCGCCGAGCTGGTGGTGTCCGGTGCCCGGCCCTCGGCGTCGGCGGCGAAGCTGACCCGGGTGCTCGCCGACCGGCTGGCCGGCCCGCCGCCGTCCCCGGTCGCCGACGAGGCCGACGACGAGGACGAGGACGCCGCCGTCGACGCGGCCCCGGTGGTCGAGGAGCCGCTGCCCTCGGGCAAGAAGGCGCGCGCCAAGGAGCTCGCCCGCCGCGAGGAGGCCGCGAAGAAGGCCGCCAAGCAGGCCAAGAAGGCGGCGAAGGCGGCGAAGAAGGAGGCCGCCGAGGCCGCCCGGCTGGCGGCGATCCCCAAGGCCGGCGAGGTCGTGGTGGCCGCGGTCGCCGGTCAGCTGGAGGCGCTGCAGCGCGCCGACCTCATGGTGCGCACCGACGTCCCGGACGGCGTGCACCAGGTGCGGGTCGCCGCCCGCCGGATCCGGAGCATCCTGGCCGCCTACCGGCCGGTGCTCGACCGCACCCGCACCGACGCCGTCCGCGACGAGCTGCAGTGGCTGGGCCGGGAGCTGTCGGGCACCCGCGACGCCGAGGTGTCCCTGGAGCACCTGCGCGCGCTGGTCGCCGCCCAGCCGCCGGAGTTCGTGCTCGGCCCGGTGGCTGCGCGGCTGGAGCAGGCCGAGATGCAGGGCGAGACCGGCGGGACCGAGCACGCCGTCGCCACGCTGAGCCTGTCCCGCTACCTGAACCTGCTGGAGTCCCTGCACGCCCTCATCGCCTCCCCTCCGCTGGCGCAGCGCGCCGGCGAGCCCGCCGCCGACGTCCTGGCCGACGTGCTGCGGAAGACGGTGAAGCGGCTGCGGAGGCTGGTCGAGACCGCCGAGGACGCCGAGTTCGCCGAGGACGGGGCGGCCCCGCACGGCGCGGCCGAGAGCCCCTACGAGCTCGCGCTGCACGAGGTGCGCAAGGCCGGCAAGCGGGTGCGCTACACCGCCGAGGTCGCCGCCCCCGTCCTGGATGCCGGGGGGAAGAGGAACGGCGCCGTCATGGGCGTGGTCGACGCCATGAAGCAGCTGCAGGACGTGCTCGGCGACCGGCAGGACACCGTGGTCACCCGGGAGCTGTGCCGCACCCAGGGCCTGGCCGCCTTCAATGCCGGCGAGGACGCCTGGACCTACGGCCGGCTGCACGCCCTGGAGGAGATGCGCGCCGTGCAGGCCGAGCGGGACTTCTGGGCGCTGTGGGCGACGCTGGCCCCCGTGCTGAACGGGGTGGTGCGGACGAAGTGAGACTGGCACCGTGATCGCCTTCGGTGCCGTCGTCTCCCTCGCGATGGTGCTGCTGCACGGGTACCTGTGGTCCCGGCTCGTGCGCAGCACCACCCGGCCGGGGGTGGCCCGCCGGTGGCTGACGGTCGCCGTCGTCGTCCTCGCCGTCCTGGTCGTGGCCGCCGTCGTCGGCCGGCGGTCCCTGCCGTTCTCGGTGCAGACCCCCCTGGACTGGGTCGGCTACACCTGGCTGGGCCTGGCGTTCTACCTGTTCCTGGCACTGCTCGTGCTCGAGCCGGTCCGCTGGCTGCTGCGCGCGCGGCAGCGGCGCGCTCCGGCCCCGGAGCCCGAGCCGGTGGCCGTCGCCGAGCCCGAGCCCGAGCCGGCCGACGTGTCCCGGCGGCTGTTCCTGGCCCGGTCGCTGGCCGTCACCGCCGGCGTCGCGGCCGCGGGGACGGCGGGGTACGGGCTGTGGGCGGCCAACTCCGCCCCCCTCGTGCGTCGGGTGCCGATCCGGCTGGCCGGGCTGGCACCCGAGCTGGCCGGCTACCGGATCGTCACCTTCTCCGACGGCCACCTGTCCGCGACCTACGGCGGGCGCCGGTTCGAGCGGCTGGTGGAGACGGTGAACGCCCAGCAGCCCGACGTCGTCGCCGTGGTCGGGGACCTCGTCGACGGGTCGCTCGCGCAGCTGCGCGAGGACGTGGCGCCGCTGGGGGACCTGGTCAGCCGGCAGGGTGCGTTCTTCGTGACCGGCAACCACGAGTACTTCGTGCCCGACACCGACGAGTGGCTCCGGCACCTGCCCACCCTGGGGGTGGACGTGCTGCGCAACGAGCGGGTGGAGCTCGGCCGGGGCGAGGCGGTGTTCGACCTGGCCGGCATCGACGACCGGACGGCGGCGTCCTCCGGGCTGCCCGGCCACGGCGCCGACCTCGACGCGGCGCTGGACGGCCGCGACGACACCCGGCCGGTGGTGCTGCTGGCCCACCAGCCGGTGCAGGTGGAGCAGGCCCGGGCGGCCGGGGTGGACCTGCAGCTGTCCGGGCACACCCACGGCGGGCAGCTGTGGCCCTTCGACTACGCCGTGCTGCTCGACCAGCCCGCGGTGGAGGGGCTGTCCCGGCAGGGGGACACCCAGCTCTACGTCACCGCTGGTGCCGGCTACTGGGGCCCGCCGATGCGGGTCGGCGCGCGGCCCGAGGTGACCGTCATCGAGCTGCAGCCGGAGTAGCTCAGATCGAGCGCAGGGCCTCGAACGCCTCGTCGACGAGCTCGGTGAGCGGGCGGTCGCCCCCGGAGGCCGCCCAGCGCAGGAACGCCGTCGTCGAGGCGCTCAGGCAGGCCGAGACCACCACGACGTCGGCCGCACCGGCGGAGGTCACCAGGTCCACGCCGAGGGCGTCGGCCAGCGCGGCCGCCGACGCCCGTTCCCGGTCGTAGGCGCGGCTGCGCAGCGCAGGTTGCTGGTGCACCAGCGTCCAGCGGCGCAGCAGGTCCTCCTGCTCGGCGGTCTGCAGCTCGGCCACCATCGCGTGCAGCCCGCGCCGGATGCGTTCGGGCAGCGGCAGGTCGGCCGGCTGGCGGGCCAGGTGGGCACCGATCCAGGCGAGGTCCTGCTCGGGCAGGACCACGTGCTCCTTGGTGCGGAAGTAGGCGTAGAAGGTCGGCACGGAGACGTCGGCGGCCTCCGCGATGTCGGCCACCGACACCGCCTCGTAGCCCCGCTGCGCGATGAGGTCGAAGGCGGCGGCGACCAGGCGGCGACGGGTGGCGTCCCTTTTCTGCGCTCGCCAGTCCCGGTTCACCACCTGCGCATCGTCGCAGGTCCAGGCCCGGACCGCGGGTCGAGTGCGGTCAGGCGCGCAGGTGCGGGGCCACGACGGCGGCCAGCAGCTCGGGGACCGCGCCGCCGGTGGCGCCCGCGGGGTCGGTCCCGGTGAGCCAGCGGGCCACCAGCACCGCGCCGGCGGCCTCCAGCGCGAGCGCCACGACCCCGCCGTCGGCGACCTCGCCGC